>JAFVEP010000036.1 GCA_017475935.1 Alphaproteobacteria bacterium | reverse complement strand
TTCGAACCAAGCTAAGTTATTGATTTAAAAAGAAAAAATCGCCATTTCTGACGATTTTTGAACTGTGGCTGGGGCGGCTGGATTCGAACCAACGAATGTCGGCACCAAAAGCCGATGCCTTACCACTTGGCGACGCCCCAAATAAAGAATCTTTATCTCAATTCAATGTGGTAAGTAACCAACGAGATGTTTTATATTGCAAAAAAAACGAGATTGCAAGAACTTTTTTTATTTTTAATCACTTTTTTAATATATTAACTTCAGTTTTTAAAATTTATATCTAATCTAGTCTAAATTTCGGAGGTGGAATTGAACTTATGATTGAGAAGTTTCATTACATTATAGATATCAAAAAACTCCCGTGAAGGGAGTTTCTATTGGCGCGCCCGGCGGGACTCGAACTCACAACCTTCTGATCCGTAGTCAGATGCTCTATCCAATTAAGCTACGGGCGCCTAACGAAATAGACTAATATATCAATTTTTTGATAAATGCAAGCATTTTTTTTCAATTTTGCGAAATTTTATCTCAAATCTCTATTCGGGGAGTTTGTAAGCTAACAGAATAGGGTGTCTCA
Source organism: Alphaproteobacteria bacterium (assembly GCA_017475935.1). Classification (GTDB taxonomy): domain Bacteria; phylum Pseudomonadota; class Alphaproteobacteria; order RF32; family CAG-239; genus RUG410. The sequence goes on along the minus strand of JAFVEP010000036.1, from coordinate 45,197 downwards.
TGATTGATTTTTTCCTCCGCTTGCAGAGCCGATGATGCCAGAGTGGTTTCGTTTGTTTTTTAGATATAGCGCTGCACAAAGATGAGATTTCTTGATTCGGTGATGCGCCGCACCGCGAAATGAATGACAATAAAAAATGACATACATTGCGCGCAAGAAATGACGTTGGTTTTAAGGACACAAAGCATCTTTATTGTGAATATAAAGATGCTTTGCATTGGTTTGTGCCAAGATATGCCAACAGCTATCGGCTTTTAGATTTGAAAAGACGTTGCCATAGGTTTGGCTGCTCTTGTGAACCTTGATTGGCCTGTTTTTTTGCTTGAGCTTCCTTCTGTTGATCAGGCTTCTTTCCGGCTTTCTCAGTATTTTCTTGGTCGTATTTTTCGCCACCGGTAGCGTGGCCATATTGACGGAAAAGGGCAGTATTCCCTTGTTTTCTTTGGTCTTCGACAACTTGTTCCAACTCGGATCTCTGCGAGCCGGTCAATTTCCGATATGCCGCAGCGACTGCAGCGCTCTCTGCAGTACTATCCATATTTGATTCATAATGCCTATTCATGTACCCAATGATCTGAGTTCTCGACCTTTCATCTTCAAGAGGTGGATATACGTAATGATCCAGATCGTGTTTACGGCAAGCTTTGTCTATTTTTTGCTTACGGCTTTCTTTGAAGTAAGGATAATGATCTTCCAACCACCCAAGCATTTTGGCCGCATTAGGCTTACCATCGGTGTCCAATACATCAGCTTCCTTAAAGTTGCCACAACTCTTAGAATGACGTCTAAAATAATTATACATCTCTTCAGTGTTATATGTGACTGCACTGATCAAGTTCTGCGGCAGATGAGGATATGTCGGTTGCTTCGGCTGAGGAGATGTATTCTGTTCAGTCTGAGCTTGCGTTGACGTAGACGGCGTGGTAGGAGATTGTGAGGTACCATTTTCTGTCTGTTCTTGAGACAGATTACCGCTAGAATTTGAAGATGCAGAAGGCTGATCTTGTTGAGTATTGTCAGAAGCACTCTGCTGTTTCTGTAATTCAGCAATAACCGCACCGGCCTGGTTGTGTGAGGAAGTTGCTGATCCTCCGCGTGCTCTGATGTCGCTCCAATTCAGTCTGGTATGAGCAGACTGAATGGTAACATATTTCAGAATGGCTTCTTTTTCACCCTCCGTAAAATTTGTGTTGTGCAGATAATTTTTTAACTCTCGAGAATTCATCCATTTAGATGGCCTGCGCTCATCATCGATGGCCGGACACCTGCTTAAAAAGTCATAGAAATATGTTGGCGTTGAGTTGGCAACATATTCTAACGTATTTGTGGCTCTGCTCCAATCTTCTGTCATCTGATATTGTGTAGTTTTTTCCGTTGATTCGGTTGCATCATTATTGGCATTGTCGGTAGGTGTAGCTGGATCTTCCGAAGTCGATAGCTCTTCCTGTGTCTGCGTTGTAGTTTCTTCTGGATTAGGAGATGAAGCGTTTGAATTAGACTGTGTATCATTTGAATCTGTCGGACTGGATCGAGAAGATGTGGCCACATACTGTACCAAATCCCCCTTGTACCCAGCTAAGTCATTTGCTTGCATGCCGAGATATGTGGCGAGGGCTGTAGCTTTTAATTTATCGTTAGTATCAGAACTTCTTGACCATTTCGCATATTCATCTTTAATGATCTCGGTTATGTTAGCCACTTCATCTTCTGATATTGTTCTGCCAAGCGTCGCCATAAACCGTATCAAATAACCACTATGATCATTTGCTATTTGTGTTATCTTATCCTCTATAGAATTTGGCATTGCTTTTTCTCCTATGAAATGTATTCGTTGTCTTTAGTCTACTATTCAGACCTTAGTCGGTCAATAAAAAAATACAAAACGGCTGATTTTTTAACATTATTGTAACAATTCTGTAGATTTTTAAATTCAAGAAACCTTATGCATTGGGATGCATGTATGGAGAAAAGTGACAATTTGGTTTATTTGTTTGACTTTTAAGCCATTATGTTATATCAGAAACATATCGTTATTTTTATCGGAGAATAAATATGCTTAATCTGTATAATCCGCTGGCGTTAACTGAAGAACAAAAGCTTGTCTATATTAAGTTGCTGATCTATTTGGCAAAATCGGATAATAATCCTGATTCTATTGAACAGACTTTTATCAAAAAAATAATCGCACGTTTTCAATTGCCGCCGACAGTTCTGGTTGGCTTAAATGTTCCGAAAAGCATTGATGATTTGTTTTCCGCCGTGCAGCCGATTAAAGATCGCGCGATTGCCGTTGATTTGGTGCATTGTCTGTGGTTTGCCGCTTCAATCGATGGCGAAATTGCCAATGAAGAAGTTTTAATTATTCGTAATGTGGCGCGTCTTTTGAATATCGGTGATGATACTATTTTGATCCTGAATAACTTTGTTTTGGATGAATTAACCTTTTTGCAGCAAGCTTGTGATTTTTTGGAAACAGAAGAGGTTCGCTGCTAAGGGGAAAACTTTTCAGAATATGCTCTTGATGCTGAGTCGCTTGGCGTCAAGAGTTTTTTTCGTTTTTTAATATAGACTTTAGTTCATATTTTGTTTAATTTTACCCCCTCTGCGTATATATCCGAAAAAGGAGGATATGCCGATGGCTAAAGATATCGCAAATTTTATACTCTACGATTTATCGCAAAAAGCACACTTGCCGTCAGATGTGGCTGCTCGCAAAATGATGATCAGTGATCTGGTCGAAGGCTGGAACAATCGGGTTTATGTTACGCCGCACAATGCCGTCAGATTTTATCGCACGGCGCCGAAAAAAAATTTTAAAATGTAAAGTTCGTCCCCGACGACTCTGCATGAAAACAGGCTTAAACTTGTCAATATGATCTTGTTTTTATATTTATATGAGCCGAAAAATAGTTATATCTGCTTTGATGAGTTCATGATTAACAGAGGATAAAATGAAAAGCAGAACCGTAAAAACTTTGCAAGTTGATTTAAAAGATAATTTGATTTTTGCAGGCACGATCTACGACAGCTTTGAAGCGCTGGAAGAAACAATGGGAAAATTAAAACTGGAAAGACCGCTGTTTCTGGTCTATCTGGCCAAAAAAGCTTTTGCCGAAGAGGTGTTTAAAGCAGCCGGTGAAGAAGTTCCCGATGAAAATGTAAATTTTCTCTCCGGACAGATCAGTCTTCAGCAAATGACTTATCAACGTATGAATTAAGAGGACAATCTTTATAGAATTTTAATTACTCTGTGGCATGATATCCTTAAATATGAAAGGATTGAATATGTCAGGTAAAGTGATTATTCTTATGATGGATTCTTTTGGCGTCGGCGGGGCGCCGGATGCCGATCGTTTCGGAGATCAGGGCGCGAATACATTTGCCCATATCGTGCAAACAATGCATGGCCTGAATGTGCCGCATCTGCAAGCCCTTGGATTGGAAACTTTGGCAAAAGAAGCCGGCGGTGTTGATTTTGATTTGAATATTTTTAAAAAATCGCCGTTGAATATCGGTCATAAATTCGGACATGCGTGTGAGATCAGCAAGGGCAAAGACACAACCTCCGGCCACTGGGAAATGGCCGGTACGCCGGTGCTGACGGAATGGGGCTATTTTCACCCCGATTATCCGTCTTTTCCGGCGGAATTGGTTGAAAAAATATGCCATCAAGGCAAGGTGTCGGGAATTTTGGGCAATAAAGCGGCTTCGGGAACGGCTATTCTGGATGAACTCGGTGAAGAACATATACGGACACTCCGTCCGATTGTCTATACTTCCGCCGATAGTGTTTTGCAAATTGCTTGTCACGAAACCTATTTCGGGCTTGATCGCTTGTATGCATTGTGCGAAACAGCCTTTGAAGCGGTTAAACCTTATCATATTGCACGCGTTATTGCTCGTCCTTTCGTCGGTGAGCAAAAAGGGCAATTTGTCCGCACAAAAAACCGACATGATTATTCGGTGAACCCGCCGGAAATAACGATTTTGAATAAAGCCTCAACAGCCGGTCATCAGGTGATAGCTGTCGGAAAAATTGCCGATATTTATGCGCGCTCCGGCATTGATCAGGCATATAAAGCATCCGGTCTGCCTGAGTTATGGGACGTGACTTTAAATGCCGTCAAAAATGCGGCTGCCGGTTCGTTGATTTTTACAAATTTTGTGGATTTTGATATGGTTTACGGCCATCGCCGTGATGTCAAGGGTTATGCTCAAGGGCTGGAATATTTTGATTCCCGTCTGCCGGAACTGGTTGCCTTGCTTGATGACGATGACATTGTGTTTATTACCGCAGATCATGGTTGTGATCCGACTTATCGGGGAACGGATCACACGCGCGAACAAGTGCCGGTTATTCTGTTTGGCCGAAGGATTATGACTGAAAACATAGGCCAAAGAACAACTTATGCAGATATAGCTCAGACAATAGCTGAATTTTATAATATTAAACCTATGAAATATGGGAAAAGTTTTCTATGATCTACCGTGCATCAAATATTGAACTTAATCACGGATTTTTTGATGCCGAAGGCGGTGTATCTGCCGGCAAATACGCGTCCTTGAATACCAATGTGAATAGCCGAGATCAGGCCGATAATGTCATGCGTAACATGGATATTGTGGCCGGCCGTTTTGCCATGCAGCGAAAAAATATGGTCAGCGTTTTGCAAAGCGTTTCAAATGTTGCCGTGTTTTTTGATTCTCCCTCGTGGCTGGAAGTAAAAGCTGACGGCATGGTGACAACCAATCCGGATCTTTTGTTGGGAATTAAGACAGCAGATTGTGCGCCGGTGCTTTTGGCAGATCCTCATAACCGCGTGATCGGTGCGGCGCATGCCGGTTGGCGCGGCGCACTCAAAGGTGTGGTGGAAAATGTGCTTTCGTTGATGCTGGAACACGGTGCGGATGTTCATCATATTGCTGCCGCCATTGGTCCTTGTTTGCAACAAAAATCTTTTGCTGCCAAAGAAGATATGCGGCAGATTTTTATGGCGGTAGACCATCTGAATGCAAAATACTTCCTGCCTAATGATGTTAATAGCTATCAATTTGATTTGAGTGGATATCTCGAAGATAAAATTCACAGCCTCGGGATTGATAATGTGTCTCGCTTAAATTTAGACACTTATCCGCCGGAAAATCATTTCTTCAGTTATCGGTGGCATACACATCAAAATCTGATCCAAACGCCTTTGGATTATCCGACACAGTATTCATGTATTACATTAAAGGAGTAATGTATGTCTAAGTATATACGAAATTTTTTGCCTTATTGCGGGGAGAGAACAAAAAAAATAAATACGCTTGTTTTGCATTGCAGTGCGCATGATGCGCGGCATATGATCCGAGTTTTGGAAGAAAATAAATTGAGCGCGCATTATATTGTCGATCCGGACGGTAAAATATATCAGCTCGTTTCGGAAAAGCTCCGCGCTTGGCATGCCGGTGAAAGTTATTGGCGCGGTGAAACCAATTTGAACCATTCGTCCATAGGTATTGAATTATGTTCGCTTTCCATGGGACAGAGCGAATACAGCCCTAAGCAAATTAGACAGACGGTTAAATTGTGCCGTCAAATTATTAAGCATTATCAAATTCCGCAAACCAACATTGTTGCGCACTCCGATATTGCTCCGAGGCGTAAACCAGATCCCGGAAAAGCTTTTCCCTGGCCGTATTTCGCCCAATGCGGAATCGGATTATGGTATGATATGAAGGACAGTCATGCAGTTGATGAAGAAGATGTTGCTTCTTTGCTTGCGGCAATCGGCTACGATGTTTCTGATCTGCCGGCGGCTTCATATGCCTTTTGTCGGCATTTTGCGCCGCAATTTGTCACCGACGAGATGAATATTCGCCGTTTGATTGAGGAAATTTATCCGCGAGATTTTGTTTTGCCGCGCGAGCTTATGCCTGTTTTGCGCGCATGTGCTTTTAAATATCGGCTGCATACGAAAAAATCCCGAGCCTGATGGTTCGGGATTTTGATTACAGACTGTCGCCGCGTAAAATAAACGGATCGACATATTCCTCATTTTCCTGCGGCGTCTTGTGTTCAGAACGTACAATACGTTCATCTTTTCGGCGAGGTGACGAGGCAAACCGTTCATAGTAATTGCCGTCAATCAACTCTTCCGAGTAGTCACATCCACATCTTTCCATGATAATATATTAATTATAATTGAAACAGCATTTTTGTAGCAAAAGATCTTTGCATTGTCAACACGAGCATTGAAAAATTTGTTAAAAATATTCAATAATCGCAAAAAAACTCTTGATTTATTAAAAAGTTTATAATAATTGTATGGTGTTTGAAAATGTGAGCGGCCATGGCGGAATTGGTAGACGCGTAACGTTGAGGTCGTTATGAGCTAAGCTCGTGGAAGTTCAAGTCTTCTTGGCCGCACCATTTCATTACCGACTTTAAAACCTTTAAAGGAGGCCTAGACAGGTTAAAAGGCTTGGATAGGCTTGAGGAGCTTGGGTAGACTGAGGAGCTTGAACGAACCGAAGATCTTGAGCAGGCTTGAGGAGCTTGGGTAGGCTGAGGAGCTTGAACGAACCGAAGATCTTGAGCAGGCTGAGGAGCTTGAACGAACCGAAGATCTTGAGCAGGTTGAGGAGCTTAAATGGGCTGATTGGATAGCCGAGGATAGCTTAAATGGGCTGGAGAGGAGCTTGAAATGTTAAGAATATACAAAACAGAAGCTGTCGGAAAGTTAGTTAAGCTTAAAAAGTTTAGGGTTGTCTCTCACGCATGGTTCAGCCTGATAAATCCGTCAGGAAAAGAACTTGAGCAGGTTTCGTCAATGCTCAAGGTCGATTCCGATATCTTGCAAAATTCTTTGGATGCGGATGAACGTTCGCGCGTTGAGTTGGATGACGGCATCTTTTCAGCCATTGTTAATTTACCGTTGCTTGATGAAGAAGGTAATTTTGATACCTTGCCGTGCGGTTTGGTCTTTTCTTCGAAAAACTTTTTAACCATTTGCTCTCGTGACAATCGTATTTTAAGTTCTTTTAACAAAAATACAGCCAATTCGTTTGATACGCGTCAACGTACCAAATTCATGCTGCTGATCCTGTACAAGATAACACAGTATTATCTGCGTTATTTAGCCATTATCAATCGTAAAACGGAATATATTGAAGATGCGTTAAAACAAACGACAAACAACAAGGAGTTGTTTCAGCTGATTGAAATTCAAAAATCACTTGTTTACTTTACGACTGCGTTGCGCGATAATCATTTAGTATTGGAAAAAATGCTGCGTATGACGAAATCTCCGTCCACATCTAAACTTTTGGCTTTTACTGAAGATGATATTGATCTTTTGGAAGATGTGATTGTCGAAAATAAACAAGCTATTGAAATGGTGGATATGCATCGTTCGATTTTAGAGGGTATGATGGATGGGTTTGCCTCCATTATCAATAATAATGTGAACCAGATTATGAAATTTTTGGCGGCGATCACGATTGTTCTTTCCATTCCGACCATGCTGGCCAGTTTTTGGGGGATGAACGTGCCGGTTCCGGCGGCGAACTTGGCATACGGCTTCTGGATTGTGATTTCTCTATCCATGGTGGCGACGCTTTTGGTGATTATTTATTTTCGCAAAAAAGGCATGTTTTAAAAAAACTTGTAGATTTTTTCAAATCACACTGGTTTATCGCAAAAAAATTATGTATAAATCAGTACAGTGGTATGGAGGAATGTTTTGTTTTTAGGATTGATAGTTTCACTGCTTGCCGTTTTAACGGATCAATTGAGTAAATTGTGGATTTTTGATAATATATCGGCTGATCAGGTAATTCATTTGGGCGGATATGCCAATATCATCAAAGTGTGGAATACGGGAGTTAGCTTTTCAATGCTGAACGGACACGGTCTGCTCGGTACGATTTGTTTATCCGTCGCGGCTTTGCTGATCTGTGCTTTTTTGCTTTACTGGATGAAAAAAGAAACACAAAAGGTTAAAATATTATGCTTGGGATTCATTATCGGCGGTGCATTGGGAAATGTTATAGATCGCATCAATCATGGAGCCGTGCTTGATTTTTTAGATTTTCACTACGATGGTTATCATTGGCCGGCATTTAATTTGGCAGATACTTACATTTGCATAGGTGCTTTTATTTTAATCTGTGATGAATTATATCATGAATATACAAAAAGAAAGGAAAAAAATGAAAATAATTAAAATAATTAAAATAATTAAAATTGTTTCTGCTTTACTGGTGGTGATTATATTAAGTGGTTGCGGTATTACGAAAAAGACCTTGGGATTGACCCGTCAAGGACCGGATGCCAGTGCCGTTAAAACAAACGAACCGCTGATTTTGCCGCCGGAATATAGTGTTCGCCCGAAAAAAGATCTTGTCGAAAATAATCAGGACGGTGAATATTTTGAAGACTAAGATCGGACTGGTACTATTTATTCTGTTTGCCCTTATGGCACAAGCTGATGCGGATATCTTCAAAGCGCATGAGTTTCGCTTGGATAACGGTTTACGTGTGATTGTCCTTGAAAATCATAAAGCGCCGATCATCAAACATATGCTGTGGTACAACGTCGGTTCAGCCGATGATGGCTACGGCAAAGGCGGCCGAGCCCATCTTTTGGAACATTTAATGTTTCGCGGAACACCCTCTGTTCCGGATGGAAAATATAATGAACTCATGATGGAAAACGGTATTGAAAGCAATGCTTTTACTTCTCATGAAATGACTGTATATCATCAACTGACGGATGTGCGTAAATTGGAGCTTGTGATGGCTTTGGAAGCTGATCGTATGCGCCATTTGAATTTTGACCGAAAAGCATTCGAAGCCGAACAGAAAATTGTTTTTCAGGAACGGCAGCAAGTTGTTGAAAATAATGCGGCATCACCTTTTAATGAACGACAGAATTTATTGCTCTGGGCAAACAGCCCTTATGGTCATCCGGTGACAGGCTTAAATGATGAAATTATGGCTTTAACCGATGAGGATATACGCCATTTTTATCAGAAGCATTACAAGCCGAATAACGCTGTTCTAATCCTATCCGGAGACATTGATGCCCCGACGGCGAAAGCGTTATCTGAAAAATATTATGCTCAGATTCCTTCCTCTCAGTCTGATCATACGGTCATCGCTCGAGAAGCTCCGCAACATACTTTTCAGGAAACTTTGACGATGTCGTTGAAAAATATTCAGGCCGCCAAAATTGTCAATAAATATTTGTTACCGCCAAGTGATCTGAATGACTATTATGTCTGGGATGTTCTGGTGACGTATTTGGGACAGGGAGAAACATCGGCGCTGTATCAGGATTTGGTCGTTCAGCAAAAAAAGATGTTAACTGCGGATATGTCTTATCTCCGCATGAATACGGGGGAAGCTGTCGTGTCATTGGTTATGCGTCCGACAGATGAAGAAAACCATGATTTTAAAGAAACTTCAGCTTTGATCAAGTCTTCTTTAAAAAAAGCGGCAGAGGATTTGACCGAGCAACGTCTGGAACGCGTAAAACGGAAAATATTGGCCGATCTGGTATATGCCAATGATGATCCGCAGAATGCGGCATATATGGTCGGATATATGATTTCTTCGGGATTTTCTTTGCAAGACATTCAAACCTACGACAAACATATCAATGATGTGCGCTTAGCAGATGTGCAAAAGGCATTGCAAAAATTGCTTTCCGCTTCGGTTGTTGAAGGTGTTTTGCTACCATTGACAGAGGATAAAAATGGGTAATATCTATCGCAAAAAAAAGAAAACCGGCCGATACATTTTCTTATTTTTAATTGTGTTTGCAGCCATAACATATAGCGTATTTCGTTGGCAACAAAAGGTTGATCTGTTTGACGCAGATGCTGTTTTGCAGAATACAGTTTTAAAAAATAAAACATTTTCGGGGAAAGTCAGTGTCATTGAAAATGACGGTTTAAAAGCCTTTCTGATGGAGGAAAAATCGAACCCGATTGTCAGTGTCAGCTTTAAATTTTTACACGCCGGAACGGCATATGAAACAGACGATCAATCCGGATTGGTACATTTGTTAAGCGAAATGCTTTTGGCCGGAACAAAAAATCATGATTTTCTTAAATTTCGTTATTTGACCGAAGAATATGGTATTAAAATCGGCTATTCGGCGTCAGATGATGACTTTGACGGCTATCTGATTTTCCCTAAGGTCAATATGCAAATGGCAGAAAATTTGCTGGTCGAAACATTGACCGAGCCGCAGTTTGATGAGAACTATATGATGCTTTATAAACAGCAATTGGCACACTTAATTGATACTCAGGAAGAAAATATAGAAAAAGTGTCTGAACTCACGTTTAGAAAGAGCATCTGTAAAGGGCATCCGTATGCCCGCAATCCTTTGGGGGATAAATCAATCATTGCGAAGCTTGATGAGGAAACTTTGCGTAACTTTATGCAACGCTATTTTACAAAAAGCAATTTATTGATCGGTATTGCCGGTGATATAACTTCATCGGAAGCTGAACATTTGATTGCGCGCCTGTTTGGACACTTGCCTCAACAGGGAGATAATCGAATTTTAAGAAGCATTGTTGTTGAGGCCAATGGTAAAAGCTATCAAAATGAGAAAAAATTCGCGCAGGTTTTGACCAGATTTGTCGTGCAGGGAACACATCGTCAAGCCGATGATTTTTATCCGCTGTACATCGCTAATTATATTTTCGGCGGTTCCGGTTTGAACTCTGTTATTTCTAAGAATATCAGAGAAGACAAAGGCTTAACCTATGGTATATATACTTATTTGCGAATTTCCGATGCCGCTAACTTGCTGGAAGGGCATTTCTCGTCATCACCGGAGAATTTTAAGCCGGCAAAAGAACTTTTATTGGAAGAGTGGCATAAGTTTGCCGCCAAAGGTATTACGCAAACAGATCTTCAACAAGCCAAAAAATCTTTAATCGATTCCTATAATTTGCGCTTTTCATCCATTTCTGATATTTCGGAAATGCTTGTCGGTATGCAAAAATACAATTTAGGGGTGGACTTTTTGCAAAAAAGGAATCAATATGTCGACAATGTAACGCTCGGGGCAGTTAATGACGCAATCAAAAAGTATTATACATCCGAGCCGGATTTTATAACCGTGGGAACTTATAAAGGAGATTGATGATGTTCGGAAAAACGAAGTCGAAAGCATGGAAACAATTGGAAAAAGTGTATGGCAGTTTTGCAAAAACACAGATGAAGGACTTATTTCATGATGATCCAAAACGTGCGGAAAAATATTCAGTTGCGTTTGACAATATGTTCTTGGATTATTCCAAAAATCGTATCGACGATAAGGTGATGAATGCGCTTTATGCTTTGGCCGAGGAAAGACATTTGCAAGATAAGATCAAAGCCATGTTCAGCGGGCAAAAAATAAATCAAACCGAAAATCGAGCTGTTCTGCATATTGCGTTGCGCAATCGCGCCAATAAGCCGATTTATGTCGATGGACATGATGTGATGCCGCAGATTAATAAGGTTTTGGAAAAAATGCGGGATTTTTCAGAGGCGGTTCGTTTAGGTACGTTTACCGGTTACACCGGAAAAAAATTAACAAATATCGTCAACATCGGTATCGGCGGATCTGATCTTGGACCGTATATGGTGACACAAGCTCTGAAACCCTATTGGCAAAAAGATATTAAATGTTATTTCATCTCTAACATTGATGGTACATCGTGTGCGGAAGTTTTGAATAATATTGATCCGGAAAAAACTCTTTTTATTGTGGCTTCGAAGACGTTTACGACAATTGAAACGCTGACGAATGCCCGTACTTGCCGAAAGTGGCTGGTCGATGCTTTGGGCGAACACGCCGTATCAAAACATTTTATTGCCTTATCGACTAATCAAACAGAAGTGGAAAAATTCGGTATTGATCCTGACAATATGTTTGAGTTTTGGGATTTTGTCGGCGGACGTTATTCTATGTGGTCGGCCATCGGTATGATTATTGCCATTGCTGTCGGTTTTAAAAATTTTGAACGCATGTTGGAAGGCGCGCATGCGATGGATCAGCATTTTCTTCAAGCTGAATTGCCGCACAATATACCGGTTATTTTAGCATTAATCGGTTTATGGTACAATAATTTTTACAATATCCATCGTTATGCGGTTGTTCCATACGATCAATATTTGCAATATTTACCGGCTTATCTTCAACAGCTTGATATGGAAAGCAACGGTAAAACGATTACATTAGATCATAAAATGGTAGATTATGCGACCGGACCGGCTTTGTTCGGCGGAGCCGGAACAAATGTTCAGCATTCCTTCTTCCAACTTTTGCATCAGGGATCAGAAAGTGTTCCCGTAGACTTTATTATTCCGGCCATTTCTCATAACGAAATCGGTAATCACCATCAAATTTTGATTTCCAATGTTTTGGCTCAAGGTGAGGCTTTGATGAAAGGCAAAACCGAGGCAGAAGTGGTCGCTGAATTGCAAAAAGCCGGCAAGTCCGAAGCACAAATAGATGCTTTGAAAAAATATAAAAGTTTTGACGGCAATCGTCCATCCAATACCATTGTGTTGAAAAAGCTTGATCCGTATTCTTTGGGTATGTTGGTGGCGATGTATGAACATAAAGTTTTTGTTCAGGGCGTTTTGTGGAATATCAATTCGTTTGATCAATTCGGTGTTGAACTCGGTAAACAGATGGCTTTGAATATTCTGCCTGAAATTCAAGGGACAGCTTTCGGAGTTGAACACGACAGCTCAACCGCTTCACTGATAAATTACATCAAACGCATACGTAAGTAGGGCTATACATGGCAATACGCATTTTACCATCCAACTTAGTCAATCAGATCGCAGCCGGTGAGGTGATCGAACGGCCGGCCTCTGTGGTTAAAGAATTGGTCGAAAATGCCATTGATGCCGGTGCAGACCGAATAGAAGTCAGTTTGACGGGCGGCGGAAAAAATCTGATTGTTGTTTCCGATAATGGTTGCGGTATGAGCAAAGAAGAATTACCGCTTGCGATCGAACGCCATGCAACTTCGAAATTGCCGGATGAAAATTTGTTTAAAATTCATTTTTTGGGCTTTCGCGGGGAGGCTTTACCATCTATTGCGTCCGTTTCGCGTCTGACAATATCTTCAAAAACCACCGGAGCTGAAAACGGTTGGCAATTAACCGTTAGCGGCGGGCATAAAGAAGAAATGCTACCGGTGGCCTTAAATGAGGGAACACGCATTGAAGTGCGGGACTTGTTTTTTACTACGCCGGCGCGTCTTAAGTTTATGAAATCGGATGCTTCCGAAACCGGTCAATGTATTGATATGTTGCAGCGTATTGCTTTGGCTAATCCGCTGATATCGTTCTATTTATATGCTGACGGAAAGAAAAAAATGGCCCTAAATGCCTGTCAAGGAGAACTTTTCGATGCACATAAACAACGTTTGATTGATATTATGGGAGCAGAATTTGAAGAAAATGCCATTGAGGTAGCCGGTGAAAATGACTTTTGTCGTATCAAAGGATTTGTCAGCTTGCCGACCTATCATAAAGCAAATTCATTATCTGAATTTTTGTTCGTCAATCATCGTCCGGTGCGTGATAAGTTGATACTCGGCGCAATCAAAGGTGCTTATCAGGATGTGATGATGTCCGGTCGTTATCCGGTATGTGCTTTGTTTTTTGATGTTGATCCGGCCTATGTTGATGTCAATGTGCATCCGACCAAAGCTGAAGTGCGTTTTTATGACAATGCTTCTGTCCGCGGTTTGCTTGTCGGTGCTATTCGTCAAGCTTTGAGCCTCGGTTCACAACAGAGCGCGGATGTTGGTGGATTGGAACATCTTTTGGAAACAGGCGTACGGGATATGACGGAAAAAAGTTTTGTTCAGCCGGCAGAAAATAAAACATCTGATTTTTCCTTGCATGCGCCGCATCAAACCTTTACATCAGCGCCGAACATATCATTTCATAAGACAGCTTCATCCAGAAATCAGAAGTTTATTCCGGAGTTGGAAAATAAATATTCAGTGCGGATACCGGAACAACAGGAACCGCAGAATGAAGAAAATATCGGTATTCTCGGGCTGGCTAAGGCACAGGTGCATAACACATATATTATTTCACAAACCAGCGATGGTATTGCGATTATTGATCAGCATGCCGCCCACGAACGAATTACCATGGAAAAGATGAAACAAGGTTTGGAACAACATCTGCGTCAACCATCTCAAATGCTCTTGCTTCCGGAAATTGTTGATCTTTCCTTGTCGGAAAAAGAGGCGTTGTTGGAACATCAAACGATGTTTGCCGATTTGGGATTGGTCATGGAAGCATTCGGTACGACAGCAGTTTTGGTTAGTCAGACACCGGCTTTGTTGGGTGAAGTTGATGTCAAAAAGTTAGTCAAAGATCTGGCCGCGGAAATTGCCGAATGGGGAGAATCTTACGCCCTGACCGATAAAATACACCATCTTTGTGCGACGATGGCTTGCCATGGTTCTGTGCGTGCGGGAAGGGCGCTGAACATTCAAGAAATGAACTATTTACTTAGAGAAATGGAACAAACACAACATTCCGGACAATGCAATCACGGCAGACCGACATATATTCAGGTTAAATTGGCGGATATAGAAAAATTATTTGAACGGCGCTAGATGTTACATATTCTTGTGCATATTATCAATTTTAAAGATTTTATGTAAAGTCGAAGAAATTTTCGTTTCCTCCACGGATATCTGATTGTGATAATGATCGACGATATGATTTAATTTGTGCCAGAATCCTTCTTCAAAACTGACCACGGTTCCCCATACAGCCATTAAAAACATTAAAATGGTAACGATGCTTTCGGTAATATCAAGCTTTTCTTTAAATGTATATTTCTGTTTTGCCATAGCCCTTAAATAATAATCCGACGGGAAAATTCAAGAGCTGATGGGGGCAAACAAATCATATTTTTCAATCTTGAAAACACGCAGAGAAAATGCTTTTAAGCAGAGTGCTGACTTTCTGCGATGCTTTTGATTAAGCGAAACAAGGTGCTCTTTACAGCCGGATCATGGATGTCATTAATCAATTCGGCAAAAGTTTGTTCCGATTCTTCTTGATCGTCTTTGATTGACTGAGAAAGGTTATCTAATAAATTTTTATTTGTATTGTACATTTTTTTTCTCCATAGGTTGCACTATAATTTTTTATATATGTATTTTTATAAAAATTCTACTAAAAATTTTATATTGTGAACAAAAATATTTATTTTCGACTGATAATTTAAAATAAAGTTTACTTTTTATACATTTTTTGTATATGTAAAGCATATGGTAACGGAGAAAATAATGTTGTCAGAATATGTCAAAATACTGAAAAAAAGAATGTCGTGGAAATTCGACATAATCACGCTCTGCGAGTTTATCTGTTTGATTCTGATTGTACCACTGGTTAAATTTGCGAATCCCGAATGGTTTGTCGAAAACAGTGTGGTGGAAAATTTGCAACTGCTCATTTTGTGGTGTGCCTTTTTTGTGGCTTTGAGTGCCAAAAAAGAAAAAAAATTGTTTGTTTTTTGTGCTTTGATCGTGACGTTTTTCATTATACGCGAAACAAATATGGGGCGTGAGTATTTTTGCTCTAAATATCTTACCTCTGATGAACCTTGTCGGTGGAAAAGCTTTAAGTACGGTTATGTTATGGAACTCGCAAGGGCTTGTTTCGCCTTGTATATTGTGTTTTATTTTTTCAAAAATAAGCTATATCGGACGCTTATGACGTATATTTTAAGGGCTCCGCTTTTTATGTGGGATATTGTGATTTTGCTGCTATGCGCCATCGGAGCAACTGTTTCAGAGTTTGAGTGTGTGGATAACGAAATTATGGAAGAAATGTTTGAAATGGTTATGTATATTGCTTTAATCAGATGTTTGTGGGTTTATGGCCGCGTGAAAGATTTTATTGTGTAAAAGTTGCATCATTTCTATACAAGCGCGGATATTTTGATTATACTCAAACACGGATGAAGGACATAAAGGAGGTTCATATGAAAAAAATTTTATGTGCAGTTGTTGTTTGCGCAGGATTAGGTTTAACAGGGGCTGCGCATGCGGTTGATTCGACCGGCGGATGCGGTCTGGGATCTATGGCATGGCGTGGTCAGTCAGGTATTATTCCGCAGTCGTTGGCTATTACAACCAACGGAAGTTTCGGTTCGAATACCTTCGGTGTTACATTCGGTACATCCGGTTGTGATCCGAACGGTCGTATTACCGGCGGTACGGGACGTATGATGTTGGCATTTTTGGAAGATAACATGGAACAGTTTGCCATGGATGCCGCAGCCGGAAAGGGTGAAACCATTGAAACTTTGGCGGGTATCATGAATATCGACAGCGCGACATTGGGAAAAGAAGTTCAACGCAATTTTGCTTATATTTTCCCAAATGATGACGTTGAAGTAGCGGATGTCACATTGAGAGTGATGGAAGTAGCTCACGTATAATGTAAGTTGATGGAGAGACAGCCACTAAAAAGGTGGCTGTCTTTATGTATGTTAAACACGCGATATTTAATTTCCTTTATTTTAGCGGTTCTGAGTTTGACAGCGCAATCTTTGGCTGCAGAAATTGTTGTGCATCAGCCTGATTCTCAACCTTGGAATAATATAGAGTGGATTAAACTTTTACATTACAAGAATGACTCTATCGGATTGATTCAAAGCGAAAAATTCTACATTTCAGATCGAGGAATGATTGATCCGAAAGCGGAGTTTGAAGCGGAGCAAAAAACGTTCAATCGCAAACAAGATCAGCGCAAATGCGATTTTCCGGCGCGGTTCAAATGGCTCAAAAAAAATCATTATGTTGACGGCGATTTAATGAATTGTACTGAGTACCAACAATTCATTAAAGATATTCAACCGCAAGGGATTACGGTTTTATTCACCAATTCTTTTATGCAAAATCCGGCTTCTTTGTTCGGTCATACTTTGATTCGCATTGATACGGCGCGCAAAGGCACACAAATGTTGGCACACGGGGCAAACTTCGGAGCCAATTCGGGAACGGATTCCGGCATTCCTTTTGCGCTCAAAGGTCTGTTTGGTTTTTATTGGGGAGGATATTCGCTCAATCCTTATTGGAGCATTATAAACCACTATAATAATATAGAAAATAGAGATATTTGGGAATATAAACTTAATTTAACAGATGAAGAAATGAAGACCTTCGTCGATCACTTATACGAAATGAAATATGCTCTCGTGCAGTACTATTTTTTGAATAAAAATTGTTCATTTATGCTGTTGGAGCTGTTGGAGGCGGTTCGTCCGGCTTTAGAATTGACCGAAGGATATGAATATTGGGCTATTCCTCTTGATACACTGAAAACACTCAAAGAGGTTGACGGACTGATCGGTGATGTTCATTACAGACCGGCGCGATATACGAAAATTATGCATCAAATTGAACAAATGAACCCAAAAGAATATAAAGTTCTGCGCGAGTCTATCAAGGATCAAGAAAATTATTTGGAAAACCTTTCGGATGATGAAAAGAGAAATGTTTTGGAAACGTTGTACCAATACTATCAATATAAATATGTCGCTAAAGAAATTGAATTGAAAGCATATCGCCGCAACAGCTTCAAAATTTTAAGACAACGAAGTGTTTTATCCAAACAAGAACAAGATGAAAAAAATTATCATGAAAAAGATCCGGTTTTTGCCCATCATTCCTTTTTATTTTCGCTCGGAACGGGTATAAATCATCATCAGAGTTTTGAAAGCATTGTCATTCGTCCGGCATATACGGATTTAACGGATCGCACTTGGGGATTGCTTCCTGGTGCATCGGTTAAAGTTTTGGAATCGCGCTGGCATTATTATAATCAAAAACATCGTCTTGTTTTGCAGCATTTTATACCGATACATATTACTTCCTTGGTTCCAACAAACAGAATTTTTCACCAGATTTCGTATCGCACGGAAGTTGCCTTGCGTCGGATATATGATCAGAATTTACAAAAACAGGGCTATATCGGATCTCTGGCTTTCGGCTTGGGGCAAACATTTGAACTTCATCCGTCTGTTTGGTTTTACGGATTGATTTCCGCACATGGAAATTACGGCGGCTTTATTCCGCACAACCAATATACAGGCTTGGCTCCGGAAATCGGCGTGTATAATGATTTTGGAGGCGTACGCTTGATCAATGCGTTGGAAAATACGTTTTCCAGCCGGCATTTCGGGCGCGTTTTGCAATACAAAACAAAATTTTCCGTTGATTTGACGGATCAGTTGTCTGCACAAATCGGCTATACATACAATCGCTATAAATACGGGCGCAATAATCACGAGTATGGTGTGGATTTCAAATATTATTTTTAATTATTTGCTGAGCAAAAAAGTACATGGACCATCGTTGATCAGTGCGACTTTCATATCAGCTTGAAAAATGCCGGTTTGAACAGGTAAATTATACGATTTGAGCTCTTGAACAAAGAAAAGATATAAAGATTCTGCAATGTCCGGAGCGGCCGCATGATCAAATCCGGGACGATTGCCTCGGCTCAGATCGGCGGCCAGTGTAAATTGTGAAACAACCAGAATTTCGCCGTTCACATCTTTAATTGAAAGATTCATCTTGTCCTGATTGTCTGTGAAAATACGCAAGGAGGCAATTTTTTTGGCCAGGTAGGATGCTTGTTGCGGTGTATCTCCTTTTTCGATGCCGATGAAGACAAGCAACCCGTTTTCAATAGCGGCAACGGATTTATTTTGCACGGTTACGGACGCGGAAAGAACTTTTTGTACAAGCAGTTTCATGATCGGCCTCAATAGAAAAAATAGGATAAAACGATGGCGGCGGTGATACCGACAAAATCGGCGAATAAAGCGCAAGGAAGAGCTGATCTTGTCTTGGCAATTTTAACCGCCCCGAAATAAAGCGCAATCACATAGAAGGTTGTTTCGGTCGAACCTTGGATTGTAGAAGCGACAAAAGCCGGAAAACTGTCTGCCCCATAGGTTTGCATCGTTTCAATCATCATGGCTCTGGCGCCGTTACCGGATAGGGGTTTCATGAGGGCAGTCGGCAGGGCCGGAATAAAGTCGGTGTTAAAACCTAAAAAAGTGAAAAATTTTTCGGCGCCGACAGTGATTAAGTCTAAGACTCCCGATGAGCGAATAACGGATATGGCAACCAGCATGGCCACCAAATACGGAATGATTTGGACGGCAATCTGAAAACCTTCTTTGGCGCCGGATATGAAAGTTTCATAGAGGTTGAGGCGCTTGACGGCACCGAAAATCAAAAACAGAACAATGAAGGTAAAAATTAGGGCGTTGCCGAAGGTTTCTGAAAATTGCAATCGGGCGGTTGTATCCATGGAATAGAAGAGTGCGCTGATTAAGCCGATAACGGCAATCAATCCGCAAAGATAAGCTAATACCGTGCGATTGAAAATATGCAGCTTTTGTACCCAAGCAACCGCTAAAAAACCGGCTAATGTGGATAATGACGTGGCGAGCAGGATAGGGATAAACACGGCAGACGGATTGGACGCTCCTTGCAAATGTCGGTACATGAGAATGGAAATCGGTAAAACGGTGATGGCGGAAGCGTTGATGACAATGAACATAATTTGCGGATTGGACGCTTGGCTTTTATCAGAGTTTAACTCTTGCAGTTGTTCCATGGATTTAAGTCCCATCGGAGTGGCTGCATTGTCTAAGCCCAGAATATTAGCCGCCATATTCATCACGATGGAGCCGATTGCCGGATGATTTTCGGGAACTTCCGGCATGATCACTCTGAAAAGAGGACGAAGAATTTTCGCCATTATATCAGTCAGTCCTGATTTTTCAGCGATTTTTAATAAGCCGAGCCATAGACAGAGCATGCCTGTCAGATTAAGCGAAAGCTGAAAAGCATTTGTTGCCGAAGAAAAAAGTTGGTTGGTGACTTCTGTCCAAATCCCCGAGTTGCCGGAAACAACGGCTTGATACAATGCAGAAGCAAAACCGATAATGAAAAAAGATGACCATATAATGTTTAGCATGTCGTACCTCGATTAACGTTCGTATCATAAACCGAATTAACATGCGGGCAATGTTTTTTTGGATGTTATACCAAATTCTTTGCAATAAAGTATTGACAAAAAAAATATTTTTAGTATATTTTGTTAGACATGGAGGTGGTTAAGATGGATAAAAAGCAGACATATAAAAATAAGCACTTACATCAGTTGAATAAACTGAAAAATGTTGCGTTGGCACTTGCTCTCGGCTCGTGTATGAACGGTTGCAAGCAAAAGACACCAGCAAAAGATAATGTGATACAAGACATTGCTTATTACCATGAAACCGGAGAAATATTAGTCCGTCCGGATATGTTCGGTCATATTTCTAATCAAAAAGTGGTTGCTTTTCCGGTCTACAAAGCAGCCGATATGAAAGAAGCGAGATTTGAACAAATGCGTTGGGGTACGCCGGTGGAGGATTTGCCGAATGCATATCATAACGAAAAAACCCATTCTGAATTGATTTATATAAGTCCCGCATCTGAACAGGGGTGGGTTGAAGTTTTTGTTAATCAATACGGTATAACAGTTTTGAAGGATCAACCGTGCTTTGCTGTCGGCGAAGATAAAAAATTGGTGTATATCGGGGATGCACGCACTTATGATGATAATATGAGAACTTATAAACAATACTTGGAAACAAAGCGTAAACAAGCACAGAAAATAGTAGAAAAAAATGAACAACATTATCGTGAGAGACAAAAAAGATGGGATGATAAACAGCTTAAATTAGCTGCTGCGTTTGAGACAAATGATAGTGTTGTAAAAAACACGGATAGTGTGGCAAGCGATAATAGCGAGACAGGCGGTAAAAAAGACACTTTGAGAGTTCGTCAGATGTCTCTTGACACGATACAGGCGTTAACAAAAGATACACTTGATAGAAGCTGACGGATGTCAATAAGAATAAAAATTTTTCGTAGAGATGCGGAAAATTTTTTTTTGCTAATAAAATATTAAAAGATAAAAGATAATCTGTTCTTAAAAGGGAGGAGAGAATGGTTGCGGCGACATGCATTCATAATGCGACAATTTTGACCGGTTTTGCCATGATGAAAAACTGTGCTGTTTTATTGCGGCAGAATAAGATTGTTGATGTGTTTAATGAAGATCGGTTTTTGCAGAAAAAATTCCGTGCTGATACGGAAATTATTGATGCTAAAGGGGCGTATATTATTCCCGGTATGATTGATACACATATTCACGGAATAGGCGGATACGGCACAGAGGATTGCTCCGTTAAATCGATTCTCGGAATGTCGGAAAAATTGTTGGAATTCGGGGTGACATCGTTTATTCCGACATTGTATGCCATGCCGCGTGAAAAAATGCTGAAAGGCATACGCGCCATTGTCGGAGCAATGGGAAAAGAAAAAGGGGCGCGTATTTTGGGAATGCATTTGGAAGGCCCGTTTATTTCACCGGAACGATTGGGCGTTCAGTTGCCGGAATCACTCAGTGCCGTTAACTTGGACTATATGGACGAGTTATGGGAAGCCTCGGAAGGGCATATCATCAACATGACGGTTGCACCGGAGCTGAAACATATGCGTGAATTGGCCTTAAATTGCTTGGCTAAAGGGATTGTTTTGCAAGCCGGACATACGAATGCAACATATAAGCAAATGCTTGAGGGAATGCAGGCGCGTATTTTTCATGTGACGCATTTGTTTAACGCCATGAGCCGCATGCATCATCGGGATCCGGGGGCCGTTGGCGCAGTTTTTATACATCCGGAGCTTTCTTGTGAAATTATTGCTGATGGAATCCATATTCATCCGGATATTATTAAATTTTTGCTGAACTGCAAAACATTGGATAAAGTGGTTTTGGTTACGGATTCGCTCAAACCGACAAAACAAGATCACTTGCCGTTGGTAGCAAATGGCGATGAAGTATATTTGGATAAGTTTTTTTATCGAAAATCAGATAATGTTATTGCCGGTTCGGCTTTGACCATGATTGATAGCGTCAGAAACATTGTTTCATACGGGTTTCGTCTTGAAGAAGCTGTTCACATGGCCTCAACAAATCCGGCACGGATTATGAAGCAGGAACATTTGGGGGTTGTTGCACCAGGCTATGATGCGGATCTGGTGATGATTGATAAAGATTTAAATGTTATAGGAACCATTGTACAAGGAAAATTTTTTCAGAGAGGATAAAAATCATGCGTGTTATCATTAAGAATGACAAAGATGCTGTTGCGGATTGGGCTGCTAATTACGTGGCATTTCGTATCAAAGAATTTAAACCGACACGAACCAAACCGTTTGTATTGGGACTGCCGACAGGTTCAACACCGCTCGGAATGTATGCCAATCTCATTAAATTATTTCAGGCGCATAAAATTTCATTTGAGAATGTGGTCACGTTTAATATGGATGAATATATCGGCTTAGAGCCGAGCCATCCGCAGAGTTATCACTATTTCATGCAGGAAAATTTTTTCAAATACATTGATATTAAGCCGGAGAATATTCATATACTGGACGGCATGACCAAAAACTATATGAAAGAATGTGCTGACTTTGAAGCGGCCATGAAAGCTGTCGGCGGGGTGCATTTATTTATCGGCGGTGTTGGTGAAGATGGGCATATTGCATTTAATGAGCCTTTCTCATCTTTGCAGTCGCGGACACGTATTAAGACACTGACACAAAGCACAATTCGGGCCAATTCAAGGTTTTTTGATCATGATTTAAGCAAAGTGCCGACGCAGGCTCTGACGGTTGGTATCGGAACAATCATGGATGCTAAGGAAGTTTTGATTTTGGCCACGGGTAAAAATAAGGCTAAGGCATTGCATCATGGAATAGAGGAGGGAGTCAGCCATGTGTGGACTGTGTCCGAATTGCAGCGGCATCCGCACGGTATTATTGTTTGTGATAAGGAGGCTACT
Organism: Alphaproteobacteria bacterium; assembly: GCA_017475935.1. Taxonomy (GTDB): domain Bacteria; phylum Pseudomonadota; class Alphaproteobacteria; order RF32; family CAG-239; genus RUG410. The sequence continues at coordinate 22,236 of JAFVEP010000036.1, read as the reverse complement.
GATGAATTATCACCTGAAACGGTGGAATATTTCCTTGATATCGAACGGAATAATTTTTAAAAATTTGCAGCGTGCAAAGAAGCCGCCCCAAAAGGAGCGGCTTCTTTTATGGTTAATTAAGAGCTTTATACGAACTGATAGCAATTGTGTTTGCATCAGTTTTATTATAAGAGATCTTAATTTTTTTAGCGGACCAACGGACATCCGGTGTTATGCTAGAATAAGCGTAGAAGGTCTTTCCTTCCTGACCTTCCAAACGGAAGTAATAGGCATTTCCTTCCTGAACTTTCTCCAGAACCACAGCCTCAAGAGTCACCTCGGCGCGCTTGTCAGTGGTCTCAAGCTTGGAAAAGTTGACAGCCATGTGTTTATGGTAGGAATCTACGTACATGGCTTTAGCTTCTTCCATCGTTTCACCGACACCAACCACATCTTTGCTATCGGCACTGCAGAAAGCATAATACTTAACTGTCAGGTCGGCTTTGGCAACAAATGTGGCAAAGAACGTATTCAGCCCCTCTATATTATAGTAGATAGGCTCAGTCAAATACAGAATGCTGTCGTTGACCTGAATACTGATGTTCTTATAGGTGTTGGTCTTGAGAACGCGGACAGCCTCGGTTTCCGAGATGCCGTCACGCTTGTAATACGTGGCGACACCGGTGCGGATATCGATCAGCATATAGCCCTCGGTATCGAAGTTGCCAGTTTTGGCCTGAATGCCGACGTAGTATGAACATCCGTTCTTAGTTTGAACGATATCCATACCTTCGCACGGCTGCAACAGGCCGTCGTTATTCGTCCAGTGGAAATATCCGTTGGGGTATTCTCCCCAATTTGTGATACGCTCGTAAACGAGCCATTCCGGATAAATTCTATTGACGAATGATGGTGCATCTTCAGGCTTATACCATTTGATATCACCGGTCTGCACATCAACGACAGCAACTCCTGTTACCTGCGGTGTGCTCATGCCAACCACTTTTTCAAGGGTGGTCACAGGAGCATACGGACGCCCGTTCTCATCAATCTCGATATTGAAGTCATCGAGAATTGTTGAGGCAAAGCCGTTCATACGCAGGTGACGCTCCAGATTGTAACCGAAGTTAGCCTCTGGAGTGTAGGCGATTCTTATTTCCTCGCCGTTCACCTTGCTGATAATCCATGCCTTGTCCTTATCGGCGGCATCAGCCAGCAGATAGGCCGGAGAGGCTTTCTGGGCTTTCCATGTCCAGAAGTCCTTGAACTCGAGGATACCAACATACATCAGTTGGTTATCGTAGTCCAAGCGGACATGTTTGCCGTCGATTGTTTCAACGTCGGCGTGGACTGTCACGCTTTGCTTGGTCAACGGAGAAATCTCAAAAGTGTTTTTGAGATCCCCGAGCTTATTTAAGAAAGCTCGGTTGACCACCTCTGCCGGGTGAATGCTCATTTTTTCCACCGGAATTGGTGAAAAGACTTGAGCTGTTCCATTGGCATCCTTGCGGACGTCAATGGTATCTTTCACCACCAGAAGCTTTTGTTGGTATTCTGTGTGGAAAAAATCCCACGTATAGAACCACGCTACCAACATGAGGAATCCACCTATCAGCCCGCCGAAGAAAGCATAGCGAATGGTCTTGTTATCGAGCTCTACAGCGTTCTCCCCCTCAGATATTCTGAGGGATGTGAACAGGATACTGATAGCCAAAAAGATTGCCAGCTCGAAATAGAGCGGCCAGCAGTCGTAGGCCAACGTCGGCATTGCGAAATAGTTCACCAAGTGGAACGCGCCACCGATAAACATTCCTACTCCGACAATCCAGAAGCTGCTCTTTGTCTGAGGTTTTTCTGCAAAATAGTTAAAAACTACATATAGAATTACCAATACCACTGAAAATACGAAATACAACATATCTTCAATTTTTGCGCTTTTTAGAGGTGCGCCGGATTTCCTTAGGTCCAACCTCATAATATTTATATAAATCCTTATTTTTGTACTGAAATTCTCGCACATTTATATTGTTTTGTCAATAAAAAATGACTCGAAACCATCGAGTCATAGACACTTATCGCTTGGTGACAATTATTTTTTCAGATGTGCTGTCAGAACTTTCAGGACTTTAATCAGTTCATCCTTCATTTGTTTACGTTCGACAACCATGTCGACCATACCGTGTTCCAGAAGATATTCAGCACGTTGAAAACCTTCCGGTAACTTTTCATGAATGGTTTGTTCAATAACACGTTGACCGGCAAAACCGATTAAGCAACCTTTTTCCGCAATATTCACATCTCCGAGCATGGCAAAAGAGGCAGAAACCCCGCCGGTTGTCGGATCTGTTAAGATAGATATAAACGGAATGCCGGCTTCTTTCAGTTCGTTAACAGCTGCGGTTGTTCGAGCCATTTGCATTAAAGAAAACATGCCTTCCTGCATGCGCGCTCCTCCGGACGAAGCGACAGTGATGAATGGTATTTTTTCCTTTAATGCTTTGCGCACACCGGTGACAATACCTTCACCGACAGCCATTCCCATTGAACCGCCCATGAATGAAAAATCTAATGCGGCAACAATGGAATTAATGCCGCCGATTTTACCTTTAGCGACCTGAATAGCATCTTGAATACCGGTTTTTTTTCGATTACTTTTCAATCTGTCGGCATATTTTTGTACATCTTTGAACTTGAGCGGATCATCTTGGATGATCGGTAATTCAAGCAGATCATACTTTTCATCGTCAAACAGAAGTTTGAATCTTTTTTCAATATAAAGACGGAGATGGTGTCCGCAGGAAGTGCATACATAATGTGTTTGTTTCAGCTCTTTTGAAAACAGCATTTGGCCGCAGTTCGGACACTTAACCCACATATTGTCGGCAATTTCTTTCGGTGTTGTTTTTTTGATTTTCGGACGGACGATTTCAGTGAGCCAATTCATTAGCTGTTTCCTTTTTTAGCAGAGAATTTATTTTTGATTTCGGCGAGAAGCCCGCGTGTTGCGCCGCTGACAGGTGACGAAACAGCCGGCGTCGCTTTCATGTTGGTAATATCCTGTTGCAGACCGGTTACCGTTTCATTGAGTTTATTATGTTCCTTATGCAAAGCCTTGTTGGCTTTTTTTTGCAAACGCAGATCGCGGCGTGTCGGTGCGTAAACAAACCAAGAGTTCAATCTTCCGCAGAAATAACCGAAGATCAGCACCAGAGCCAGAATGACTTTCACATTAAATTCTTCGTTAAAGAAAGGAACAAAGGTGATTCCGCTTGCCGAATCGGCAAGGTAAATAACAACTGCCGCACAGATAACGAGCGGTAACATAAGAATGTAGTGTAAAAATCGCATTTTGCTTCTCCGTTAATGACTAATCAGCATTAAGTTTTTGATGCAGTTCTTTTCCTGTTTTGAAGTGAACAATATTTTTTTCCGGAATTTGCACTCTGGTTTTATTCATCGGATTGACGGCAATCCTCGGCTTTCTTTTTCTGATCGTAAAAGCGCCAAAACCTCTGATTTCAATACGATTACCTTCCGCCAAAGCATCGGTCATTTTACTGAATATAACACTGACAATGCGTTCAATATCTTTAATGGTTAAATTCGGCACCTGTTCAGCGATTTTACTTATTAATTCAGATCTAGTCAATTTTTCCTCACACAAAAGAAAGTTAAAACAAATTTGCTACAATTATTACACTTTTCTTTCAGACATATCCATATAAATTTTAAGATTTTACACAAACATCTGGAGCGCGTAGATATAGCGGTTTCGGATAATTCAGTTTGTGCGCACGATATCGCTCCAGAACGCACTCCGCCAAGTCAGTGACGGATACGGACTTATCCATGCGGATAGTATGCAGCATCAGGCCGCTGGGCTTGTCTAAAAATCTTTCGACTCCGCTGCCGATGAGAGTAACGTTTTTTCCTTTCAACAAGGATATAATCTCTTCATAAGGTAAAGCAACGGGATCATTTAATTTTTCTTTTTTACCATTAAACAGCTGAAAATAAAAATCATCACGTTTTGTCTCGATAATAACCGCATTGCAGTCAGTCAGTTCAAACATGGAAAGCGAGTGTATGTATCCCTCGAAAGCGGTTATGCCGGTGATTTCCATTTGCGGGTTGGCTAAAGCTAAAGCACGCGCCGCGGCGATTGATGAACGCACGCCGGTAAAAGAGCCGGGGCCGATACAAACGCCGAGCAGATTGATTTGCTGAAAATCAAGATTGTTTGCTTTCAGGATTTTTTGGATTTCCGGAAGCAAGACTTCGGCCTGCCCGAATTCCATTTCTTGGGCGTATTTGGCGATGACGGATGTATCTTTTAACAAGACGATCGAACAGCTTTCCGAAGTCGTATCAAAAACAAGTGTGTACATTTTTCCTTCTAACATATGAACTGTTTTAAAAAATAAATTGCTAAATTTGTTTTATAATATAAAATCACAGGAAGGGCAAACATTTTTTGAAGAAAGAATCATGAATACGGATTTATTGCAATACATCATTGCCGCCGGTGCGGTTTTAATCGTATTACTGGTTGCGGCCATAGCCTCTTTACAGATCAAAATATACAAGTACAGACGAAAAGTATATTTTATCAAAAGGGATCGTGAAAGATGCAATGAACTTTTGTATTCGACCAAAGACGGATATTTTTGCTTTATTTATCCGGATCAAAAGGTGAAAGATCCGCAGAAAAATATTGTCGAAAAATGTTCGCGGCGGTTGTCTGTGATGCTGAATTTGAAAAGCGGAACGGCATCTTCTTTTGCCGATGTTATGGATTGTTTGCACAAAGATGAGGCTAATCGCTTGAAAAAGTACGTTTCCATGTTGCAACAAGAAGGGCGCTCATTTGAGGATATATTGGAAATTAAAGGAGCCGATCGCTACATGTGTGTTTATGGCAACAGGGTGCATGGGGTTGACAATGATTTGTATTGCGATGTTGTGTGGTTCAGAGATGTGACGGCACAAAAAACAAAAATTAATGAACTTGATAAAGAACGAAGCGCGGTTGAAAAACTTTTAACGCAATATGAAATTATGGTCGACGGAGTGAATTATCCGCTGTGGATTCGCGATGAAAAATTGCAGCTTCTGCAGGTGAACAAAAAATATGTGGAATTGTCCGGCTGGAAAAATAAGGCAGAAGTTTTATCCAAAAATATTGAACTGAACAATAATAAAGGAGAAGCTGTCGGCAAAATTTTGGCGGCAGCCGCGCAAAAAAGCAAAAAACAACAGAAAAAAAATATCAAGCTGGTGAATACCGGTGAGCTTTATAATTTTGAAATGCATGAAAATCCGTATTTTATCGGCGATTCTCTGGATAAAATAGGAACGGTGGGATATTTGGTTGATAATACGGATTATGAAAAGGCCAAACGCAACTTCAAGATTAATCAGAATACGCATTTGGAAATTCTGGGAGTTTTAGGAACAGCGTTTGCGATTTTTGATGATAAAACAAATTTGTACTTTTACAATACGGCTTTCAAAAATTTGTGGGAACTTGAGGCTGATTTTTTGGAAAAAACACCGTCATATGCACAATTTTTGGAAGTTATTCGTGAACAAAGAATGCTTCCGCCGGTTCCTGATTTTAAGATCTATAAAGATGAGGAATTGAGCATTTTCGGCAGTCTGTGGGAAACAAAGGAGGATTTACTGCATTTGCCTGACGGAAGAACGATTCGTCGTTTCAGAACGCCGCATCCTAACGGTGTGATCTTTGCGTTTGAAGATGTTTCAGACCGCCTTTCCACCATGCGTCGTTTAAATGATTTGGTTTCCATGCAACAATCCATCTTGGATAATTTAAATGATTCCGTGATCATTTTCGGGGCAAACCAACGCTTAAAATTTTATAACAGAGCTTATTTAAAGCTGTGGGGCATGGATTATGACCGCATGAAAGATGAGCCGAAATTGGATGAGATCATTTCTTATCAAAAACTCTTCTTTTCAAATGTGGATAATTGGGATAATTTTAAGAACAGCATGTTGACGAATATCATGCAGGGCAGAAAATTCAATTTGGTGCGCGATGATGATGTTAATCTGAAAGTTTCGCCGTTGATTTTTTATGACGGTTCAATCATGCTGACATATTCTGTTGAATAAGGTTGTGTTTGTGGTAAAATCATAGTATAATATAGTGAAACATGAGGAAAAGATGTTAGACGATAAAAAAGATGACGATGATGAAGGTTCGGTTGCTAAACCGGATTGGAAAAAGAAAAAGATCGGCGATGATGAACGCTTGACCTTGAGAATTGATGCGCTCGAAGCGGAAAAATATCAATCCAAAAAGAATAAAACACAGACATCTCAGAAAAAAAATGCTTTTAAAATGAGCAAAAAAGTTCGTCAGGCATATGATGAAGAAGAGGATGAGAATGAAGACATTAATGAAATGGCCATTCGTTCGCTGCACGAATTGCAAATCAATCAAAATGATGCCTCAAACGGTGATATGTCTCTCATCAATGCTTTGGCGCCTCATGAAAAACAACAAATTGAACAAAGTACGACTTTGGAAATAGCACGCAATGAACAAAACGCCGGACGTTTGAATGCTATTGAACAGGCCGATAAATTGGCGCGACAGGCCGGATTAAGTAAAATGAGCAAATCCGAACACTTGCAATATATGCAGAATGCTATTTATAATCCGAGTCGTATCAGAGAACAGGCTTTGGAAAAAAATATTAAGGATAAAACCGGAATTAAAGGGGAAATCAGAGGTAAAACCGAGGAAAAAACAGCGGTGAAAGGAATTAAAAAAGTTAAAGAAATCACAGATAATCGTAAAGTTCGTCCGCTTAAGCTGGAAGATGTTAAAAAACTCGGCAAAAATAATGCATCTCAGGTGCAAACGGCAGAACTTATTCTGAAAAAGTCCGGACAACCGGCAAAATTGCAGGACCTGAAACGGAAACACGGACAGATCCAAGAACAGGATATGTCAAAAATTTCACCGCAGCAGGAGAAAGATAATCAAAAAGAGCAAAAACAGCCGGAAAAGAAAAGTGATCGCACATACGCCGAACAGATGAAGTCTCTTTTGAAGGAATCGTTGAGACACAGCAATAAAGTGCGATAATAAATAAAAGTAAAGATTTACAATTGAAAAAAAATGAAATAATATAGGGAAAGATAAGATTTTCATGGAGGCATTATAATGGATCATCAATATTATACACTAATGGAAAAACAGGATTTCTTTGAGATTATCGAGAATAAATACGGTGAGCTGGCTATTTTTATCGACTCACGTGAAGGTGAACCGAAAGAACCTGTTCTGGAATTTGATGGCAAAAAGACGGCTTTGCTGAAACGCGATGAACGCCGCTCAATCATATTAGATGATATTGAACCGGAAACAAAAGGGGTTTTGGCTGAATCCGAAGTTGTTATGATTGTGGAGCTGCTGGGTGAAACCGTACAGAGAGTTTATGCCGTTCCGGTAGAGAATGTGGAAGAAATTATTTTCCAAGGGCGTCGCACACGCGCAGATGAACTGTTTAAAGCCAAAAGTAAAGAAGAATTGTTAAAATCTTTCGGCGCAGTGAAAATTTGGACAAGCGGTATCGAAAAATGATAGGTTTGGTATTTGTTACACATGGAAATTTAGCGTTAGAATTTCGCGCAGCCATGGAGCATGTAGTCGGTCCGCAGGAAAATGTTGAATGTGTATGTATCGGAGCGGAAGATAATGCTGAAGATCGCCGGAAAGAAATTTTGGAAAAGGCGAAAAAAGTTGAGTGCGGTCAAGGTGTTTTGCTGCTGACTGATATGTTCGGCGGAACACCGTCTAACTTGGCTATGTCTGTAATCAGTTTGGGGAATTTTGATGTGATTGCCGGTGTTAATTTGCCGATGCTGATTAAGCTTGCAACATCTCGCAAAGATTTATCTCTTGCAGAATGTGTTACGGCGGCACAAGAAGCCGGCCGCAAATACATTAATGTGGCTTCACAGCTTTTGAACGGAGCATAATGGTGGTCGATGAGTGTGAAACACAGCTTGTGATATGTAACCAAAGAGGGTTGCATGCACGTGCGGCAGCGGTTTTCGTTAAATGCCTATCATCGATTGATGCGGAGGTTTTTGTGGAAAAAGACGGCCAGAGAGTAGACGGTAATTCTATTTTGAGTTTGATGATGCTGGCGGCTTCCAAAGGAAGCACTATTCGTGTGTGTGCTAAGGGAAAAGAAGCGCGTCGGGCTATTGATGAATTGACGATTTTGGTTAACTCTCGCTTTGGTGAAGATCAATAATGACCAGAAATAAAACCATCCAACTTTCCCTGAAAGATGAAATCGGTTATGCACGTCAAGCCGTGAAACTGTCACCTGCAAAATCGCAGGATTTGCGTGATAAGATCGTGTGGCAGGATACATTCTATGCCTTGCGATATATTCCCGATAATTTCGTTGATTTAATGATTGTTGATCCGCCGTATAATTTGACTAAAAGCTTCGGTAAATCGGTTTTTCGCCAGCGCGATATTGAAGAATATCGTAAATGGTTGGATAAGTGGCTATCAAAAGTTTCCAGAATATTAAAACCGGAGGCCAGTATATACATATGTGCGGATTGGCAGACCTCTATTGCCGTACCATTGGTTGCCGGTAAGTATTTTATGTTGCAAAACAGAATTTCTTGGGAAAGAGAAAAAGGCCGTGCAGCGCAGAATAATTGGAAAAATTGTTTGGAAGATATCTGGTTTTTTACAAAATCCGAGCAATATACCTTCAATCTTGATAATGTCAAGGTGCAGCGGCAAGTGATTGCGCCGTATCGGGATTCTTCCGGAAAACCGAAAGATTGGGTGGAAGCAAACGGTAGAAAAATACGCTATACGGCTCCGTCCAATATATGGACGGATATTACCATTCCGTTTTGGTCAATGTCTGAAAATACCGAACATCCGACGCAAAAACCGGAAAAACTTATTGCCAAACTGATTTTGGCGTCCAGCAATCCGAATGATATGGTTTTTGATCCGTTTGTCGGATCGGGGACAACGGCTGTTGTGGCTAAAAAATTAGGGCGCCATTATTTGGGGATTGAACGCGAAAGAAAATATGTTGCCTTAGCTATGAAACGTCTTGAAATGGCGGATAATAATACGCATATTCAGGGATATGAAAATGGTATTTTTAAGGGAAGGAACAGTATCAGTCAATAACTATAAAAAAACTTGAGTTTTTTGTTTTTAAAGGCTATATATAAATCATTAAATTATAAGGAAGATCATGAAATTAGGAAAAAATACTCTTATTTGGATTGTTGTTTTCGTACTGGTTACAATGTTTTTCGGTTATGCCGGACAGCAAGGCATGAAACGGTATGAAGACATTGCGTATTCGGAATTTATCAATAATGTTAAGGATAAGAAGGTCGTTAGCGTGGAAATATCCGGTCCGGAGGTTGTCGGACAATTAAATGACGGACGCTTCTTCGTTACTTATATGCCTTACGGACAATCGGCAGTCGATACATTGATTGAAAACGGAGTTCGTGTGAACGCAAAACCGCAGGATACAACCGGAGAAACGTTGTTTAGCATTATATTGTCATGGTTGCCGATGGTTCTTTTGATTGGGCTGTGGATAATTTTCATGCGTCAAGCCAATGCCGGTAATAACAAGGCGATGAGTTTCGGTAAATCGCGCGCCAGATTGATCGAGAGCAATAAAAAGGTGACGTTTAAAGATGTTGCCGGTGCAGATGAATCTAAACAGGAACTTGAAGAAATTATTGATTTTTTGAAAGATCCGGCTAAATTTCAACGTTTGGGCGGCAAAATTCCGAAGGGCGTTTTGTTGGTAGGCCCTCCGGGAACCGGAAAGACGTTGCTGGCAAAAGCCGTTGCCGGTGAGGCCAATGTTCCGTTTTTTTCCATTTCCGGATCTGTTTTTGTGGAAATGTTTGTCGGTGTCGGCGCGTCAAGAGTCCGCGATATGTTTGCTCAGGCGAAAAAAAATGCGCCGTGCTTGTTGTTTATTGATGAAATCGATGCTGTCGGCCGTCACCGCGGTGCCGGATTGGGCGGCGGCAATGATGAAAGAGAACAGACGCTCAACCAATTGCTTGTTGAAATGGACGGGTTTGAAGATAACGAAAACGTTATTTTAATTGCCGCAACCAATCGTCCTGATGTTTTAGATCCGTCTTTGTTTGGTCCGGGACGCTTTGACAGACAGGTAACGGTTAGCAATCCGGATGTGCGCGGGCGGGAGGAAATATTGAATGTTCATGTGCGCAAAGTTCCGCTGGCCAGAGATGTTGATTTAGCCGTTGTGGCCAGAGGAACACCGGGATTTTCCGGTGCGGACTTGGCTAATCTGGTTAATGAGGCTGCGCTTTTAGCCGCACGGAGAAATAAACGCAAAGTGACGGCAGAAGATTTTGATAATGCCAAAGATAAGGTTTTGATGGGAAATGAACGCAAGTCGATGGCAATGGATGAAAATGAGAAAAAGCTGACGGCCTATCATGAAGCCGGTCACGCCATTTGTTCTTTGCATGTCGCGGAAACCGATCCGATACATAAGGCAACGATTATACCGAGGGGACGTGCATTGGGAATGGTTCAACAATTACCGGAAAAAGATCAGTATTCATATACGCGAGCCAAAATGCTGTCCAGATTGGTGATTTGTATGGGCGGGCGTGTCAGTGAAGAACTTAAATTCGGTTATGACAAAGTGACATCAGGTGCTTCTTCGGATATTGCTGCCGCAACCAATTTAGCCAGATCTATGGTGACGGAATGGGGTATGAGTGATAAGTTGGGTCCTGTTTTGTATGCCGAAAACTCTAATGAGGTCTTTTTAGGTCGTGCTGTAACGCAAAATAAAAATATGAGCGAAGATACGGCGCGTCTGGTTGATGCGGAAATCAAACGTCTGGTTATAGAGGCTCATGATGAAGCAAAAAAGATTTTACAGGAAAATGATCAAGATCTTGAAACGTTAGCACAAGCGTTGATGGAATATGAAACATTGACCGGTGATGAAATTAAAGATATTTTAAGTGGAAAAACGATCAATAGGGCAGATAAGCTTCCGGTTGATGCAGACAAGCAAACCAAAGCATCTGTGCCGGAAATATAAGAGGTTATGATGAATTTTGCAGAACTCGGATTAAGTGAAAAAACAATTAAAGCGATAGAAGATGCGGGGATGAATACACCGACAACGGTTCAGGCTGATGTGATTCCATCCGTTTTGGCCGGCAAAGATGTGTTTGCCATTGCACCGTCTAAATGCGGTAAAACATGTTCTTATGTTTTGCCGCTGATTGAAATTATCTCTCAGCATAAGGCGCAAAACATTTTGATCATTACGGCCGGATCAAGATATTCCGTTGCCGTTTCGGATAAATTTGCCGTGTTCAATAAATATCATGAAGTAACGGAAACAGCTGTGACTGATTCTGATGAAAAAATCGATCAGGAAGCAAATGTTATCATCGCTTCTCCCAAACTCTTAATTGATCTGGTCGATGAAAATAAAATTGATCTATCCAAAGTCGATATTTTGGTTGTTGATGATATTAATCTGATTAAGACACAGCATCAGCTGAAAAACTTGGAAAAAATTTTAGACGCACTTCCGGCTGACAAACAAAATATTGTCTTTACCAATCGTCGATCCAAAGAAACTCAGAGCATTTTGGATAAAATATTGAAAACACCGGAAGAAATCAAGGTGAATCGGACAAAGGAAGAAGAAGCCGTACATGCAGATGCTTCACCTCTTTTACCGGAAGCGGAAAATATTGATGAAGGTGAGAAAATGTCGGTTGAAAACGCACATAAAAGAAGAGAAAAATCAACTAAAGAAAATACCTCGGCTAAAGATTACGAGGCGGTCAGTTTGATGAAACGATATCGTACATTCGGCCGTAAAACGCCGGAGTTTTTGCTCGTTAAGGCTGATTTGGTAGCTGATGAAAATTAAAAGATTTATTTGTGCTTTTATTGAAAAAAAACTTGAAAATTTTTTCTGTTTTAGGGTATAAAAGCTCATAGTCAATGAGTTTAGGAGATATTTAAATGTCAGGACATTCACAATTTAAGAATATTATGTATCGCAAAGGGGCTCAAGATGCTAAAAAAGCCCGTGTGTTTGCAAAATTGGCCCGTGAGATTACCGTTGCAGCCAAGAGCGGACTTCCGGAACCGGATAAAAATCCGCGTTTACGTTTAGCAATTCAAGCTGCCCGCGCGGAAAGTATGCCGAAAGATAATATCGAAAGAGCTATTGCCAAGGCGACGACAGTTGCCGGCGGTGCAGATTTTGTCAGCATGCGTTATGAAGGCTTTTCGGCCAGCAAAGTGGCTGTTATTGTTGAAGCATTGACCGATAACAAAAATCGTACAGCGGGAAATGTGCGTACATTGTTCGGCAAACGCGGCGGTACAATGGGTGAGAGCGGTTCGGTGGTTTTCAATTTTGAACGCATCGGTTATATTCAGTATCCTGTTTCCGTGGCCGGCGCCGATGAAATGTTTGAAGCTGCTTTGGAAGCAGGTGCGAATGATGTTGTTTCAGATGAAGAAAATCATGAAATTGAAACGTTGCCTGATGATTTGGCGACCGTGACATCTGCATTGGAAGCAAAATATGGGACGCCGTCTGCTTCTCGATTGGATTGGAAACCGACAGTGAAAACTGAAATCACAGATTTGGATACAGCGAAAAAATTTTTAGAGTTCATTGATGCGTTGGAAGATGATGAAGATGTTCAACATGTTTATCATAATGCAGATATTGCTGACGATGTCATGGCTCAGCTTTCAGCGGAAGAATAGAGAATATGCGTATTCTTGGACTTGATCCGAGTTTATCTTCTACCGGATGGGGGATTATTGAAGTACAAGGAAACCGTCTGCAGTATGTTGCAGACGGTTTTATACCGACTGATCCGAAACAGGCCATTGAAACCAGACTGGACATCATTTTCCGTGCATTATGTCAGGTTATTGAAACCTATAAACCGGATGAAGCGGCTATTGAAAAAACATTTCTGAATACCAATCCGGCAACATCTCTGAAGTTGAGCATGGCGAGGGGAGTTGTTGTCTTAGCCCCGGGATACTATTCGATTCCGTTGTATGAATATGAGCCGAATAAAGTTAAAAAAGCTTTGGTCGGTGTCGGACATGCAGAAAAAAGTCAGGTTGAAACGATGATTAAAATTCTTTTACCGGGTTGCTCGCCGAAAAATAACGATTCTTCCGATGCTCTGGCTATGGCAATTACACGCAGTCACTATCGTCATTCGGTTTCCGAACGATTCGGATAAAACATTTTTTCCTCTTCATCTTCTTCTTCGTTTTCCGCTGAACTGAACAGATCGTATAAGATTTTCTTGTCACAAACAAGCATGTTTTTATACATTAAAACGGATAAGAGATTCTCAGATACATCAGTATATTTTTTGAGAAGTTTCTGCTTTTCTTTTTCAGAAAGGGACGTATCCCGCTGAATGCGTCGAATATATTTACTGAACAGCCGTTTCAAAAAATTCCGATATTTTTCAATTTGATGTGAATTTGTTTCGTTAACGGCCTTAATAACAAAATCTGCAAGTTTCATGAGTGATTGCTCCTTATTTTAAGTCGGTGATAAAATCAGCCTCGGTTGTTTGCTTGATATCTTCCAAAGATGAATAAGGGCTGATCTCGCGCAGACACAAACCTTGCGGTGTTACTTCAAAAACACCCTTTTCAGTAACAATCATATTGACTTTTTGCGCAACCGTTAAAGGTAAGGTACATTTTTTTAAAATTTTCGGAGCTCCTTTGGCCGTGTGTTCCATAGCAATGATCAATTTTTTTGTGCCGACAACCAAATCCATTGCACCGCCCATTCCTGGGGTAAATTTACCCGGAATGCACCAGTTGGCCAGATTACCCTCCTGATCCACTTGTAATGCACCGAGAACCGTTACATCAATATGACCGCCGCGGATCATGGAAAAAGACATAAAACTGTCTATAAAACAGCCGCCTGCTTTAATTGTCACACCGACTCCGCCGGCATTAATGATGTGCGGATCATAATTTTCTTCCGTTTGGTAGGAGCCGACTCCGAAAATGCCGTTTTCCGATAATATGTTGACTTGAATATCATGCGGAATATATTGTATGGATTTTGTCGGGAGGCCTATGCCCAAAGTAATAACATCCCGATCATGAAATTCACGAGCAACCCGACGGGCAATAATTTCCTGAATTTTATCTTTATCCATGTTTATTCCTTACGATCATATAATCTACAAAAATACCGGGAACGATTACCTGATTCGGATCAAGCGGCGTATCGGAGAAATTTTCCACTTCAACGATGGTGGTATCTGCAGCCAAAGGCATAAGAACATTAAAATTTCTCGTGGTTCCATCATATGCAAGGTTGCCGTAGGCGTCGCCATATGTGGCATAAATTAGTGCAATATCAGCTTTTAACGGTTTTTCCAGAAGATAATCTCGATCGTCAATACGGATTATTTCTTTATTTTGTGCCGCATCGGTTCCGACACCGACCGGCGTTAGAATGCCGCCCAGTCCCGCACCACCGGCGCGGATACGTTCAGCCAGCGTACCTTGCGGAACAAGGTCCACTTCGATTTCTCCGTTGTTCATTTGCGCAATTGTTTCCGGATTGGTTCCGATGTGTGTGACAATTGCTTTTTTGATTTTATGTGCACTGATCAGCTTGCCGCGGTTGCAATCCGGTGTTGTTGTATCGTTGGCTATTAAGGTAAAATCTTTCAGAGCTGTCTGAACGAGGCGATCAATCACCATATCCGGCGTGCCGCACGATAAAAAGCCGCCGATCATCAAGCTTTGACCTGACTTAAAAAGACTGACGGCTTCATCTGCATTAATCAATTTAACCATATAAACTCCTTAGCTGACTATCGACTTTAGCTGAAAAAAGTGAAAAGTCAAGCTCAGGATCGCACTTGTTCGTCTGATATCAACAGAATTCGGCGATGCTTAAGTTGAGATCTTCAGACCGGAATCGGTTGCCGAGATTTTGACGGTTTTTCCGTTTTGGATTTCATTAGCCAATATTTTAACGGCGAGAGGATTTTCAATTTCCTGCACAATCAATCGTTTTAACGGACGCGCACCGAATTCCGGATTGTAGCCGTTTTCGGCTAACCAATCACGCGCCTGATCATCGAGAATCAGCTTTATGTTTCTGTCTTTTAAGCGATTTTGCAGTTTTTGGATCTGAATATCAACAATTTGCCGAATGGATTCTTTTTCCAGCGGATGAAATGTCAGTATCTCATCTAATCTGTTCAAAAATTCCGGTTTGAAAAATTGTTTCAGTTTCTCCATGACATGCGTTTCATTACCGGTTATCAGATTTGAAGTCAGAATGATAAAAGTATTTTTGAAATCAACCGTGCGGCCTTTGCCATCGGTTAAACGGCCTTCATCCAAAACCTGTAAGAGAAGATTGAATACATCCGGATGAGCTTTTTCCACTTCATCAAACAAAATAACCTGATAAGGACGCCGACGTACGGCCTCAGTTAACACGCCGCCTTCATCATAACCGACATAGCCTGGAGGTGCGCCGATCAAACGAGCAACGGCATGTTTTTCCATATATTCGGACATATCTATACGGATGTAAGCGGTTTCTTCGTCAAACAGAAATTCAGCTAGAGCCTTAGCCAACTCGGTCTTGCCGACACCGGTCGGACCGAGAAATAAAAATGATCCGATCGGACGGTTAGGATCTTGCAATCCGGATCTTGAACGCCGTACAGCATTGGAAACAGAGGAGATGGCCGCAGTTTGTCCGACAACACGCTTGGCTAAGTTTTCTTCCAGATGCAGTAATTTTTCCCGTTCACTGCCAACAAGTTTGTCAACAGGAATACCGGTCCATTTAGAGACAACCGAGGCAATCATATCGGGCGTTACTGTTTCCATAGATGTTTGTATCTGATCATCCGTTTGCAGACTTTTCAGCTGTGCTTCAAGATCCGGAATTTCTTTATACTGAAGTTCTCCGGCTTTTTCGTACAGTCCTTGTCTTAAGGCCTTATCAACTTCGATTTTGGCATTATCTAAGCGTTCGCGCAAACGATTTACTTGCATTAAAGAATTTTTATTCAACGTCCAACGTTCTGTTTCTGCGGCCGATTTTTTCTCCAGTTCGGCGATGTTTTGCTCTAACTTCATGAGGCGCGTTTGGGATGCTTCATCAGTTTCTTTGCGCAAGGCTTCTCGCTCGATTTTGAGTTGAATCAAACGGCGATCAAGTTCATCAAGTTTTTCCGGTTTCGAATCGATAGCCATTTTGAGTTTACTGGCTGCTTCATCGATCAAATCAATAGCTTTATCAGGCAGAAAACGATCGGTAATGTAACGATTTGACATAACGGCTGCAGATACGAGGGCGGCATCCGAAATGTGAACACCGTGGTGCAGTTCATATTTTTCTTTAATGCCGCGCAGAATTGAAATAGTGTCTTCAATACTTGTTTCACCGACATATACCGGTTGAAAACGACGGGCAAAAGCGGCATCTTTTTCGATATATTTTTGGTATTCTTTAAGAGTTGTTGCGCCGATACAATGTAAATCCCCGCGGGCTAAAGCCGGTTTGAGCAAATTTGAAGCATCCATAGATCCTTCCGAAGCGCCGGCGCCGACAACGGTGTGCATTTCATCAATGAAAAGAATAACTTGACCTTCGGCACTTTCAACTTCTTTTAAGATGGCTTTCAACCGTTCTTCAAATTCACCGCGAAACTTAGCACCGGCAATTAAGGCACCCATGTCCAAGGCCATAAGTTTTTTATGCATCAGACTTTCCGGAACATCTCCGTTAACAATTCGTAAAGCCAATCCTTCGACGATTGCTGTTTTTCCGACGCCCGGTTCACCGATTAGAATCGGATTGTTTTTGGTACGCCGTGATAAAACCTGAATCGTTCGCCGAATTTCTTCATCACGGCCGATTATCGGATCAAGTTTACCTTGTGCCGCGCGTTCGGTATAGTCTATGGCATATTTTTGCAGAGCCTGAAAGTTATCTTCCGCGGAAGCAGAGTCGGCGACACGGCCTTGACGAAGCTCGTTGACGGCCTGATTTAGTTTTCGGGCATCAATTCCGTAAGACTTAAACAAAACCAAGGCTTGCAGCAATCGCTCAACCGTGACAAAACTGTCACCGGCTTTGGTAGCCAAATTTTCAGCGTCATCCAAAACTTTTATAAAATCTTGTGAGAGGCTGAGTTGAACAGATTGTCCGTTGACTTGCGGTAATTTATCGATTTCTTCATCGAGCAAGGCGCGGATTTTATCCGGCTGAGCCTCTGCTTGTAATAACAAATTAGAGGCAAATCCTTTGCTGTCTTGCAACAAGACTTTGAACAAGTGTTGCGGCACGATATATTGGTTGTGATTTCGTGAAGCCAGTTTTTCGGCATTTTGCAAAAAACCTTGGCTTCTGTCTGTATATTTTTCTAGATTCATCATTTTACTCCTTAAATAGGATATAGGGCGTAAATTTTTTGAATGCAAGAAGCAAAACTTAAAAATTGTGTTTGGTAAAACAGTGATGAAGATAAATTATGCGCAACTATTTGTCTTTTATATTTTCTTTTCGGATAAAAGACGAAAAAATGCTTGACAAAAAATAAAAAACAGAATAATGTGTACCTAATTACGTACAATTTATATATCATTAATCAAGGATATCGTTTGACGGAAAGTAGCGGCTCACATCATTATGACGATCAGTCACTGCTGTATGCGCAATAGTGAGCGATATAAGTAAGTCAAACATATCTTTAAAATTTTTTCTTATGAAGGATAAGTATTCTAGAGTCTTCAAGGCGTTTCGTACGAAGAGTGGCTTGATAGCCGTCTGGGAACGGGGTGGTGCAGAACTGACCAAAGGCCGTGCAACAATCCTCTGTACTCCGAATGGACACAAACCGACAGCGGTTTTTATTCGGAAAACCGGTGATCTGGCCAACAGTAACCATGCATTGATACCGGTCTATCCGGGATATCTGATCTTGCAAGGCGAACGCCAAGAAACCAAGTATGTGATTCGCATATACAAAGTTTTGAAGGTCAACGTCGGCGACAAGCCGAGTGTGGATGTTCGGCAGATCAACTTCCTGAGGGACGATGGTACATGGTATCATCCCTTGGCCAAGAAGTATCAAGAGGCAGTGGAAGAGCTGATGTTCAAATTGAACGATCATCACTGCCGCCGCGTATACTTCGCTGAGTTGAAAAGTGAAAAAGAAAACAAAAAATCCGAATCGTAAACTCGGCTTTCCGCTCCTCTTGAGGAGCGGTTTTTTTATGTTTGAAAATCGGTAAAGTTACGGACATTTGTAAAATTGTTCTTGTATTTAAAAAAATACTTGAAAAATTTATACTTAATGATAAATTAACGGCAGTTTTTTGAAACAATATGCCCGTGCGGGGCTGTCCGCACATTTTAATTTATTTTAAGGAGTATACTATGGTTGTTCGCGTAGGTATTAATGGTTTTGGTCGTATCGGCCGCTTGGTTTTCCGTGCCGCTCAAGAAAGAAATGATATTGAAATTGTCGGTATTAATGATTTGATTGATGTCGATTATATGGCTTATATGTTGAAATATGATACAATGCACGGCAGATTCAACGGCACTGTTGAAGTTAAAGACGGTAAATTAGTCGTTAACGGTAAGGCTATTCGTGTGACGGCTGAAAAAAATCCGGCTGATTTGAAATGGAATGAAGTTAATGCCGAATATGTTGTTGAATCAACTGGATTGTTCCTGACAAAAGAAAAAGCTCAAGGCCACATTGATGCCGGTGCTAGATATGTTGTTATGTCGGCTCCGTCAAAAGATGATACTCCGATGTTTGTATGCGGTGTTAATACGGATTCTTATGTTAAAGGAACACAATTTGTTTCCAATGCTTCTTGCACAACAAACTGCTTGGCTCCGATTGCTAAGGTGTTGAATGATACATTCGGTATTAAAGAAGGCTTGATGACAACTGTTCACTCAACGACAGCAACGCAAAAAACCGTTGATGGTCCGTCAGTAAAAGATTGGAGAGGCGGTCGTGCAGCTTCCGGAAACATTATTCCGTCTTCTACAGGTGCAGCTAAAGCCGTCGGTAAAGTTATTCCGTCCTTAAACGGAAAATTGACCGGTATGTCAATGCGTGTTCCGACTCTGGATGTTTCAGTGGTTGATTTGACAGCTAATTTGGTTAAACCGGCTACTTATGAAGAAATCTGTGGCGCTATGAAAAAAGCTTCTGAAGGAGAGCTGAAAGGCATTTTGGGTTACACGGAAGAAGCTGTTGTTTCATCTGACTTTTTGGGTGATGCGCACACATCTATTTTTGATGCCAAAGCCGGTATTCAATTAACAGATACTTTTGTTAAAGTGATTAGCTGGTATGATAACGAGTGGGGCTATTCAAATAAAGTTCTGGACTTGATTGCTCATATGGCAAAGGTTAACGGTTAATTTTTTAATGTGAACGCTGATGCACTATTTTGCTTAAATAGTGCATCGGACTATTTATAAGGACAAATTCATGCAAGGATATAAAACTATTGAAGATTTAGGCGATTTAAACGGCAAAGTTGTTATGCTGCGTGCCGATTTGAATGTGCCGATGGATGAAAATTTTCACGTCACTAATACGGCGCGTATTGATCGGACGGTTCCGACCATTCGCACTTTGATGGCTAAGGGAGCTAAAGTTGTTGTTATTTCGCACTTCGGCCGTCCGGAAGGCAAGGGAGATGTGAAAAATTCGCTGTCACATGTAGCTCCGGAATTGGAAAAATCTCTCGGCAAAAAAGTTGTTTTTGTTGACGATTGTATCGGCGAAAAAGTTGGTCAGGCGATCAGTCATATGAAAGCAGATGAAATTCTTTTATTGGAAAATCTGCGTTACTATAATGAAGAGAAAAAAGGCGATGAAGCATGGGCTAAAGAATTGGTTAAATATGCTGATGCCTATGTTTCGGATGCGTTTTCAACAGCACATCGCGCACATGCTTCAATGGTTGCTGCCCCGAAATTGTTGCCTTCGGCAATGGGTTTGCTGATGGCTGAAGAAGTTAATGCCTTGACCAATGGTTTGAATGATCCGAAACGTCCGCTGCTGGCTGTTGTCGGTGGTTCAAAAGTATCGACTAAACTTGATTTGTTGAATAATCTGGTTAAAAAAGTTGATAAGTTGGTTATTGCCGGCGGTATGGCACATACTTTCTTGAAAGTTCAAGGTGCTGAGGGAATTAATGAAAAAAATTCCTTGGTACAAATGGATATGTTGGATACAGCGCGTGAAATTTTGAAAACAGCGTCTGAAAATAACTGTGAAGTTTTGTTGCCGAAAGATGTTGTTTGGGCAAAAGAATTTGCACCATATGCCGAACATAAAACGGTTGATTTGGATAATATTCCGAGCGACGGTACTTTGTTGGATGTCGGTGAAAAGACCATTGCGCACATTAATTCTAAGTTAGATGAATGCAAAACGGTGGTTTGGAACGGACCTTTAGGCGCTTTCGAATTAAAACAGTTTGATAATGCGACGAATTTAGTTGCACAGCATGCGGCAGCTTTGACGGTTGAAGGTAAACTGACAACGGTTGCCGGCGGCGGTGATACGGTTTCTGCTTTGGCAAATGCCGGCGTGGCCGATAAATTTTCGTACATTTCTACAGCCGGAGGAGCCTTTCTTGAATGGATGGAAGGTAAAGAACTGCCGGGTGTCGTTATTATGAAAAAATAAAAAAATTAAAGGAGGCTGTCAGTGATGACGGCCTTCTTTATCTGATAAAACGTAAAAGAAGTGAGGAATATGAATATGTTGAAGTTTTGTATTTATGCGGTTGTACTGGCGGTTATTATCGGCGGCGTAGCAGGTTTGCTTCACCTTTATAAGGTCGGGCAGAAAAATAAAACGGAAATGACTCAGTATGAGCAGAATATAGATTACACGGGAAATTTAGGTAAAGTGTTGGTGGTTTATTATTCAATGACTTTTCACACCAGAGAAATTGCCGATATGATTGCTTCAGCCACCAACGCGCATATATATGAAATCAAACCGAAAACAGCGTATTCATCGCCATCAGTTTATATGAAAAGCAAAAAAGAATTGGAAAAACAGCAATATCCTGCTTTGCAAGGCGAATTGCCGAATATTGAGGATTATGATATTGTCTTTGTCGGCGGTCCGGTATGGTGGTATACCATGGCGACACCTTTGTACAGTTTTTTGGAAAATGTTGACTTTAAGGGCAAAAAGGTTGTGCCGTTTTCGACGCAAGGCAGCAATGCCGGAACTTTTTATGCGGACTTTGTCAAGATGGCGCAAAACGCGGATATTCAAAAATATGAAAGCTTTAACAACCTAAGCGATGCATATCAAACGTCGGTACGTAACAAGGTTCATCGCTGGCTGAATGAATTGGCTGAATAAAATAAAAAAGACGCACCGCACCGCGAAAAGTATGACAATAAAAAAGATGTATAGCACCGCACACCGCAAGGAATGACAATAAAAACAAGACACGGCGTGCCGTACGAGCGATGACAATAAAAAAAGACGCGCAACGCCGCGAAAGAGATGATGTTATTTTTTATCTCGGAAATTTGTTAACGAGGTTGTGAGTTTTTCATAAGTGATTTTTTAGCGCTAAAAATGCCATATGTAATAGATATTACATCTGTTGTTATCTTTGCATTGTTGGCAGAATTGAGCAATATCGGATGGGGTTGTGGAGTTTCGCAAGCAATGAGCAGCGCTTGCATAACAGGATTTATCGCCCCAGCTTACAGCTGTATAATTTTCATCGTTGTGAATTTCAATAACCCACAAAGAAGAATGAAAGGACATGGCTGTTTGGTACAAATTGACGCATTGTTCAAAGGCATTGCCATTGTTGAGGTAAATATAAAAGCCAAACAGAGTGAATGTTGTTTCTCGATTTATCCAGAATATGGCTCTATTTTTGAAAATGTCATAAACAAAACCGGTATTATCTTGGATCATGTCTTCAGGTATCCATCCGAGATTCTTAAAAACACGTGTATTGTTTCCTGATTGAAAATCGGACATGCTGGCGGAAAGTGCGCCATACTGCGTTTCAATGGTAGCCAAAATAGTGCTTATTTGTTCGCGTTGTTTGTTCAAAAGGTGGCGGCGCATGGC
>JAFVEP010000035.1 GCA_017475935.1 Alphaproteobacteria bacterium | reverse complement strand
TAGACCTCATAAAGCTCTTGATTTTTTACCGCCTTTCAGTTACTTTTTTAACATCTCTTCTATCCATAAAGAGTCTCATATGTATTGAACTAGAACAAAAGACTTGACTTTTTGGCAAAAAATGGTTACTTTTTGTATAAGTAACCATTTTTATTTATTTATTATGACAAAAAAAGAAAAGACGCTCGTTGGTTTGAGCGTATGCGGTTGGG
The DNA here is from genome assembly GCA_017475935.1 of Alphaproteobacteria bacterium. Taxonomy (GTDB): domain Bacteria; phylum Pseudomonadota; class Alphaproteobacteria; order RF32; family CAG-239; genus RUG410. Next base: position 16,597 of record JAFVEP010000035.1, on the reverse strand, counting down.
CCGTTGTCGGTCTCGCTGCTGTGGGTTTGTTAGCAACCCGCGGATTGAAGAAAATTGCCGGGCAGTTCAGTGCGGAAAATATTCTCAAAAATCTTTCCGATGATCCGGAGGACGGCATTTCAGTACGTCGAGATGACGATGAATGACAAAAAAACAGCATGTTCTTGCAAAAGAACATGCTGTAAACAGTTAGCTATGAAAATTAATTTTGTAGTAATTATCATACTCAGCGCAGTGCTAACAGCATGTACTGGTTTTGCCAGAGATCCGATTGAGCCGAATATTATCGGTACCGGAAATCTGCAGTATGATACAAAAAACGGAACTTGGTTTGTTGTTGTTGATTCAACAAAATACACTGTTAACAGCGTGATCAGTTCTGATCAAGCTGTGCGTACAGAGAGTAAAAGACAGTCTGTTGAAGTTGAACCGGCCGAGGGGATGCTCGTGACGATATTTGTTTTTCCTCATCTAAGAGGTATACAAGCTATTACTGGGAAAAAATCGATCACTGAAATTGAGGAAACATATTCTCAAGGAAACCCGAGTATTCTTGTTGCGTTGATCATAGTATTTGTTGGCATGCTAGCTTCGGCATTAGCTATGGATGTAGCAAGTAATGAGGATCCGTGGTAAATTCTAAAAAAATCCGTTTGGGGCTAATTACCCCAGCGGATTTTTTTGTTAATACCATACAGACTACTGATTGGTAAAGCAAAAGATTGATAGAATTGCCAGCCGATTACATTGGAAGAACCGGAACAAATACTCATTGCTTTGTCTATGGTCATCTGACCATCTTTGGCGCATTGAGCAAAATCGTTGGTTTCATAAAAAAACGGTTAAGTCAATGGTTTCCTCTTTTTGATAGTAAAATTAGTAAAAGAAGAAATAAATGCTATTATCATTATTTTTGCAGTGGCTTATTGCTTTATCAACCGGAATCGGGAGGGGAATATTAGATCCGCCGGCGCATCCAACCACACCCTCATTGCCTTCAAATCCGGAGCAACCCTCCATGAGGTCTCTGATGGATGAGTTGTAAACAGCCACGGCATACAAGCCTTCGCCGGCTCCCCAATCTTGAGAGGCAAGTTCAATGCATGCATCTTCAGGAATATCATATATTGACAACTCGACAGCCTTTTTGTCATCAACGGTTTTTCTACCATGACCATAAATAAAGATACCACCGCCGAATGGGTTGGTGACGTTATTAGATGAGGAGCTTTCAAAAGCCGATTCCGGTAAGATTTTGGCCTTGCGCAGAACAGTGTTGTTAATGCCGGCATAGTTTTTTTGCCCGCTGTATAAGGTACGCACTCCATTGATTATTTGGGCAACTTGATCTGCCGTTTTATTAACGCGGTATTTTTGCATGGCTTTGGAATAGCCGGCGATGCCGCCAACAGACAGAACACCGATAATAGCTAAGACGCCGAGCATCTCTATCATACTTCTACCATTTTGGTTTATTTCTTTTTTCATTTTACATCTCCTTTTGGTTTAAGATTCGGGAGTCTCCTTGAATTTTTCGCTTTGCAAGCGAAAAATAGTGGTGACTTTATCTGTTTAAAAATATTCTTTTTCACATTACCCCCCCGTATCAAAAAATCAAGTCTTTTTTATGGGTAAAATTTTAACAAAACAAATTATTATTTTCAAGCTTAAAAAAACGTGCTTTGCCGTTTAACGCGGTAAAATTTTGCGGTTCGGTTGAGGTGATCCACGCTTGCAAGTTGAGTTCAAGTATTTTTTGCAGCAAGGCATCACGCTTTTTTTCATCCAAATGTGTGGTCACTTCATCCAAAAGTAAAATCGGCGCAAAACTTTGATGCAGAATCTGACATTTAGTCTGTGCTAAAATAATGCTGATCAGAAGCGCTTTTTGTTCACCCGTTGAGCAAAGTTCAGCCGGTAAATCTTTCTTTTTGAAATAGACACGAAAGTCCGTGCGGTTGACACCGTCTATCGAATCGTTATAGAGAATATTTTGCCGTTGTTGGGCTAAGTGAGCCGTATAAAAATCTTCCACCTCAATCGCCGGTTCCGTATCCAATTTTTTTTCAATCAAACCGTCCAGTTCCAGTTTAACATCCGGAAAGATATCGTCCGGCTCGTTGGTAATAAAAGTATTTAAACGTGCAATTTGTTCACGGCGTGCGGCGGCAATGGCTACACCGAGTGCGGACATATCCGCTTCAAGGGAAGACAGCCAATGGTGATCGTTGTGTCCGGATTTAATCAATTGATACCATTGACGATATAAATGTTCAAAATTGGCGGTGCGCTTGGCGTGCTCTAAGTCAAAGGCATAGACTAAACGATCTAAAAAACTGCGCCGCGGTTGCGGCCCGCCGAGAAAAAGACGATCCATCTGCGGCGTAACCCATATGGCTGATATGTATTTTCCCAATTCCGCTTGCTGTGTTATTTTTTGGTTGTCAATTTTAACAATGCGGCGATCAAAGCGTTGGAGGGTTTCTTCTGTTTCACGGATGTTTTTTTGCAAAGCCGTACCGATGCTGTGGTGTTCGTTATTTTTCAAAATTTCCGCCGCGATACTCCATTCGGTTTCTTTTTGAATGGAGGCGAACGGAGAAGTTCCGATTCGCTTGATATCAGATAACTTTGTGCCGCGCAGACCACGTCCCGGAGTCAAAAAAGATAAAGATTCCAAAATATTGGTTTTGCCGCTGCCGTTTTCTCCGGTGATCACAATCGGTTCGATATCGGTTTCAATTCTTAATGTCGGATAATTTCTATAATCAGTTAAAGTCAGACGCGTAACGCCTGACTTTTCTGTTGTGATTTCTTTGATTTTTTGGCTTAAATCGGTCACCGTTATACTCTCATCGGCATCAATACATAAATTGCACTTGAATCCGAAGTATCGTGAATAACTGAAGGTGAGGCCGAGTCTCTGAAACTGAATTGCGCTGTTTCACCTTTGATTTCTGCCAGAATGTCCAAAAGGTATCTGAAATTATAGCCGACCTCAAGCGATTCGTTGTCATAAGAGGCCTCTATTTCCTCAATGGCACTGCCCAAATCCGGACTCGAGGTGGTTACAATAACGTGATTTTTGTTCGTAATCATTTTGATCGCACGCGTTCTTTCGGCGACAACCGACACGCGGTCAACAGCTTTGGCCAGCTCTTTGACGTTCAGCTCCAAGATTTTATCATTGTCTGTCGGAATAACCCGCTCGTAATCAGGATATGTTCCGTCAATTAATTTTGACGCCAAAATAATATCTTCCATTGTGAAGCGAATTTTGCTGTCCGAAAGGGAAATTTGTACCGTTTCGGCAGATGTATCATCTAAAAGCTTACGCACCTCTGCGACTGTCTTCCGCGGAATAATGACACCGTTCATGTTGGCAGCTCCATCCGGTAACGGAGATTCAACGCAGGCGAGGCGGTGACCATCTGTGGCCACAATACGCAGAACTTTTGTTTCTCCTTCCTGTTTCGGATGAATATACAGACCATTCAGATAATATCTGGTTTCTTCCGTAGAGGCAGCAAACTGTGTGCGGTCAATAACATCTTTGAGTTCATCGCGTTTGATTGCAAAATTGGTAGGCAATGAATCGGCGGTAATAATCGGAAAATCCTCCACGCCGATCGTCGATAAAGAAAACTTTGATCTTCCGGATGCAATGGAAAGCTGATCTTTTTCATCTGGGTAAGTCAGCTCAACATCGGCGCCGTCCGATAACTTGCGGACGATATCATAGAGCATATGCGCCGGAGCGGTAATGGCACCGTTTTCTAAAATGGTCGCGTCAACGGTTTCGGTAATTTCCGTATCCATATCAGTGGCCTTAAAGCTGATGCCGTTCTTGCCGGCTTCAATGCGTACATTCGATAAAACAGGCACGGTATTGCGCTTTTCAACAATATTTTGAACGTGTCCCAAAGTTTTTAATAAAACTGATTTTTCAATTGTAAACTTCATTTCATTCCTACCAAACTAAAATTATGTTCTCCCGTTTCTCCGCTATCAGAATATCAAAAAGATAGCGAATCAGAAGATAAAAGAAAGAATCTTCAACAGATTTTTTCTAATTTTCCAGAGAGCGGCGCAGACTCTCAACATTTTCAGCCAACGACGCATCTTCTAAAATCAATTCTTCAACTTTGCGGACGGCATGCATAACCGTTGTGTGATCGCGGTCAAATTTACGGCCAATCTCTGGTAATGAGCGGGAGGTCAGTTGTTTAGCCAAATACATGGCAATCTGACGCGGACGGGCAACATTGCGTGCACGACGGGATGATTGCATTTCCTTGACCGAAATGTTGAAGTATTCGGCGACTTTTTTCTGAATTTCATCAATGGTTGTCTTGCGATCAATCGAACGGAGCATATCTTTTAAAACATCCTGCGTCATATCTAGCGTAATTTCGCGTCCGGATAACAGCTGAGAATGAGCGGCGATTCGTTTTAAAGAACCTTCCAACTCACGGATGTTTGCCGATATTTTTTGCGCCAGAAATTCGGCAACATTTTGCGGCAAGGAAATACCCATTTGCTGAGCCTTTTGATGCAGAATACCTAAGCGTAACTCGAAATCGGTCGGCATAATGTCGGCAACAAGCCCGCTGTTTAAACGTGATTTTAAGCGCGTTTCGATTCCGTCCAGATCGTTTGGTGATTTATCCGCCGATAAGATGATTTGCCGGCCGCCTTCCATTAATGAATTGAATGTGTAGAAAAATTCATCTTGTGTCTTTTCTTTATTGGCCAAGAACTGTACGTCATCAATCATTAATACATCAACAGAGCGGAATTGTTCTTTAAAGGCCGCCGTATCTTTGTAACGGAGAGCATTAACAAACTTGTAAAGAAACTGTTCAGCCGAAAGATAAACGACTTGACGTGTCGGATCATTTGTTTTGATGTATTGCGCGATTGCGTGCATCAGGTGTGTTTTACCTAAACCGACACCGGAGTACAAAAACAGCGGATTGAATGATACATTCCTCGATTCGGCAACTTTATGCGCTGCGGCATAGGCGAATTCGTTGGTTTTACCGACGACAAAATTTTCAAAAGTATAGGCCGGATTCAACTTAGAGACAAAATATTCGCTATCTTCACTCGGAGCGTAAAAGCTGTTGGCCGCATAGTTCAAACCATATAATGACTGCGGAGTCGGAGTTGATTTAATCTTTTTCAGCAAAGATGTATCACTGTGTGAAAAAGACTGTGTGCTCGGTGCGGCAATGTTTTGAACCACGAACTGTACTTTCTTGATTTCCGGATTCTTATGTTCCCATATTTTATGGATTCGATCCGAATAATGCGCAATAACCCAGTTTTTCATGAAAGCTGTCGGGGCGCAAATATTCATTACACCATTATCAAACGAACTGATGCTCAGCGGTTTAAGCCAACTGTCAAAAGCGGTTTCGCCAAACTCCATCTTGAGCTGGCTGCATATTTCATCCCATTGATCATGAATGGATAAGTCTTCGTTATATAATGCTTCTTCGGCCATTTTTACCTCGTTATGATTATCTACCTTAAAGTTTCCGCTTTTCGGGAAACAAAACGTAAATAAATTGTTAACAGGGTGAGAATGAAAATTCAACAGAACTTTTTACGAACATTGCAATTAAATTTCTTGACAATACATTTATACAGAGTCGCGGCATTTTTAGTGATTTAAACAAGAAAACACAAATCGTATCTGCGAGATACAATTTGTGTTTTTGATGTAGAGTTTGCGAAAAAATTAAAGAGCTTTAATTTTTTGTGCTAAGCGAGAAACTGTGCGAGAAGCTGTGTTCTTTTTGAAAACGCCCTTTTGAGCAGCTCTCATCATTTCACTCTCTGCAACCTTAAATGCCTCAGCAGCAGCTTCTTTATTATTTTCAGCGATCAGAGCATCAACCTTTTTAACAAAAGTTCTGACGCGGCTTCTGCGTGCACCGTTAATAACACTGCGTTTCTTATTTCTAACAATTCTTGTTTTTGCCGATTTATGATTGGCCATAATTTATCTTCCTATTCAAATGTTAATACAAAATTTATTCTGCTAAACGTTATAACCACGAGAAGGGGTATAAGTCAACTAAATTTTTATATTTTTTTTATTTTATGGTTTTGTTTTGAGCGTAATGCGTACAACAAGCGGTGAAATTGCCTCGCGGACAATCTCAAGTGTTTCGCCGTCGCGGTCAAACAAAAGATTGTGACCTCGATTCCCTTGATATACCCAACCGAGTTGCGGAAGCGATTCCTGATAATAGGCAGCCACTTTTTCAAACTTAACCTTTCGGGCAGTTACATAGGCTTCGATGAGGCGCGTTTCTTCATTGCCGAACGAAACATCATCCTGCGTGATTTGCGTCATATAGTCCGGCAAAGGCATATCCTCCATGCCTTCAACAAACTTGCCGGCCTCTGCCGGTGAGAAAATTCCGGACAGTAACAGCGCTGCGAAAGCGTATAAAATTTTTTTATACATGACATCCTCCTATTGTTGCAAAGTGGCGCAGTAAAAGGTTGAACGCCCGCTTTGCTCAATTTTTTGTATGCCTCCCGTTTTGCTTAATGCACAACGACATTGAGGACATCGTAAACCTTTCTTGTTATAAACACAATGACTTTGTTGAAAATATCCGATATGACCATCCGGATGTTTGTAATCATGAATGCTGGAACCGCCTGCGCGAATTGCCTTTTCCAACACTTGACGGGTGCACAAGATAATGCGCTCGGCCTCTTTTGCTGTGATCGATTCGCAAGGTCTTTTCGGATTAATCCGTGCCTGATAGAGAATTTCGGAAGCATAAATATTGCCGATTCCGCAGATAATACTTTGATCGAGAAGCGCCGGTTTGATGGCGATTCGTTTGTTTTGAAATTTGTGCAATAAATAAGCTGATGTCAGATCTTTGTCCCATGGATCTGAGCCTAAGTTAATGAAAATAGGATGTTTTTTTATCTCATCCGTTTTAAGGGGCAGGACCATACCGAAGCGGCGCGGATCGTTGTAGATCAAATACGATCGATTCGTTTTAATGATAATGTGATCATGTTTTTGCAGAGTTTCGGGGCATTTGGCTTCGATTCGAAATTTTCCGCTCATGCCGAAGTGCCAAACCACAGATAAATTTTCGCTCAAGTTCATGATCATATATTTAGCGATTCTGCAAAAAGAATCGATTCGGCGGCCGGTGAGGTCAGCGGCAAAATCGGGTGAGAGAATATTGCGGAATTGCCGTTGACGAATCTCGATTCGTTCAATGACATCTCCTTTGACGGCAGCCTCAAGTGCGCGCATAATGGTTTCGACTTCCGGTAGCTCAGGCATGAAAAATCTCCTTGTATTAATTATATTAATATTGTAAAGCTTTTGTAAACTTCTTGCCGCTATTTATAAACACAGCAGATTTATTTGAATGTTGCCATAAAATGATGAAACGCACCAAAAAATATTATGCTCCGCAAAATGACAATGTCGATCATCCGTGTGATTTTCCGGGGTGTCAGGAAAAAGGAGAGTATAGAGCGCCGAAAGACAGGCGCTTGAAATCATACTATTGGTTTTGCCTGAAACATGTGCAGGAATATAATGCCAAGTGGAACTATTACGATGGTGAAGGTATTGATGAAGAAGCGGAAAACATCAAAAGAAAAATGCATTTCCAGCAAGCTTTTCGTTCAAAAGTGCGCTATCAGTTCGGCTATGATCTGTGGGATGAAGCGCAATTTTTTGACGGAGATTATGTACGTCATTCGGACAGACATGTAGAATATTCCGATGACGGTATTTATTTTACGATAGAAGAACGGCAAGCGATTCAAATATTGGAGCTGAATGTTCGTGAAATTAATCCGGAAATTCTGAAAAAACAGTATAAAAAACTGGCTAAAAAATATCATCCGGATATTAATCAGGAAGATGAAACCGCTGAGGAAAAATTTAAAAAAATTTCCGCTTCTTATCAGAAGCTGAAGGAAAAATTTGAACGTATTCCCAATTATGATTTTTTAAAATAGAAAAGCACCTCCGCAGAGGTGCTTTTCCGTTAGGTATCTTTAAGCGGCTTTTTTCATTTTTGTAGCGGAAAATTCATTCATTTTTTCAATAATGTATGTCATTTGTTCATCCGTTAAATATGGTGTCATCGGAATACTGCATACCGTTTTGGACAGCTTTTCGCATACCGGCAGAGAACGGTTGTTCCATTGAACATAAGCTGTCTGGGTGTTAACCGGACGTGGATAATATGCTCCGCATGGAATTCCGTTAGATTTTAAATAGGCCATCAGCTCATCGCGGTCTTCGCAATGAATGGTGTACAAAGCATAGGCCGAACGGCAATTATCCAAAACTTTTTGTTTACCGAAGTAAGAACTTAATTCACTATCGTAGCGTTTGGCAACTTTATAACGAGCTTCCAATTCATTTTTGAATACGGTTAATTTCAGCAACAAAACCGCACCTTGGAAGGAGTTCATACGACCGGTCATACCTAAACGGACATTATCGTAGTGGTCTTCAGGGCTCATACAATGAACACGGCAGGATTTAACCATTTCGTTTTCATCGTTGTTGTTTGTAAATACGGCACCGCCGTCTCCGTAACCGCCCAGCGGTTTTGTCGGGTAAAAAGACGTCGCCGTCATGTCGGCAATTGAGCCGGCATTTTTGCCATGATAAACAGAACCGAAACCTTGGCATGAGTCTGCCAAAACTTTCATACCGTTTTCATGGGCAATTTTGATGATTTCGTCATATTCGCACGGAGAACCGAAAATATCGACCGGAATAACGGCTTTTAGTCTTAATTTGCCTTCTGCTTTGACTTCGGCAATAGCGCGTTTCAGATCATTCGGATCCATATTGAAAGTGTTTGGATCTGAGTCGACGAAAATCGGTGTGGCACCGAGTAAAACAGGGGCTTCTGCCGAGGCAACAAACGTAAATGACGAAACAAATACGGCATCTCCCGGTTTAACATCCCAAGCCATCAAAGCTAAAGTTAAGGCATCCGTACCGGAACCGCAGGTCGAGCAGTATTTTGTTCCGGCATAAGCGGCCAATTTTTCATCAAGTTCGCGTGTTTCCGGACCTTGACAATAGGCGCCGTGATTTAAAATATTTTTGAAAGCTTCTAAAAATTTTTCTTGTCCGATCATTTTTTGTGTGGTTGCACAGTCAAATAAATTAATCGGTTCACTCGGTTTATTTGTCATAATATTAAATTCCTTTCTAAACATAGTTAACTGCACTGAAGAGTATTTCATTTTTGCGATTTAAGCAACACACAAAAAGTTACGAATTTGTAACAATAAAAAAACGGAGCCAAAAGACTCCGTTTTTTATCAATCCGTACGGAAAATTAGAATTCGTATCTAACACCGAACAAAATTTCGTGGTCACGAGCTGTTGTTTTAACAACTCTGCCTTCACCGAAGTTCTTACGAACGCGGCCCAAATCAGCATAACGATAGCCGAGGTCCAAAGTCCAGTTAGAATTCAGGTCATAGGTCAAACCACCCATAACTTGCCAAGCCAAGTTGTATACAGACTTAGCTACTTCACCGTAATCAGCCTTCAAATAAGAAGTACCCAAACCGGCACCGACATACGGTGTCCACGGTGTGCATGTCAAATAGTCAAAATAAGCATTAGCCATTACAGAATGCTTATAGAGTCTGAAGTGCTTCAAATTTACACCATCATCAGAAACCCAGTTTCTTTTAACGTCACGAGAATTGTTCAATTCAATTTCGCCACGAACATAACCGGCACGAACACCGTATGCTACGTGAGTAGAACCAACCAAAACTTTGTTTAATTTCAGGTGTGCAACTTCTGCAGTTTGACCGGCAACTTTCGTTTTAACTTTGTTGAAGTCATAAGAAAGTTTACCTGAAACGTATTGAGAAACACCAGCATTAGCATTAGCGCTGAATAAGCAAGCTACACCGGCCAATAACAAAAACTTTTTCATATTTTATTCCTTTATTACTTGTTGACAACAATATACTTTACGTATTGTAACAGGGACAATGTAGACCGATAAACAAGATTAGTCAAGAAGTTTTTATTTTTATCTTTCGATAAAATTTCACGATATCTTAACTATTTGTGAATTATAGACTCTGCCTATTTGTACATATACAATGTTTTTCCGTGCTTTTTCAACCAATCATGACCGTGTTTCCAGTCCGGATTCAACAAGCCGACGCAATCCCAAAACTGCTTAGAATGATCCGGATGTTCAAGATGGGCCACCTCATGAGCGATCAAATAGTTGATAGCTTCCGCAGGCGCCAAAGCGATCCGCCAGTTGTAATTGATGTTATTAAGCGATGAACAGCTTCCCCAACGGGACTTTGTGTCTTTGATGCTGATGCTGTGAATATGTCGATTAATCTGTGCGGCTTTGACACGCGATAGCTCCAAAAATTTTTGCCGGCAAAGGTTTTTGATGTAATCTTTAATGCGTCTGTGGATAAATTCTGCGCCGCCGGAAACGCATAAAAAATTATCTTTCCGCCACACACCGCCGCGTTCATGCGGACAGTGGCAGATGGTAAGTATTTCACCGAACAGAGATATTTGTTCGCCATCGGAAAAATATTTTTGCTCGGGAATTTTGCTCAGAGAACGGACGATCCAGTCCATGTTTTCTTCAACAAATTTGATCGCATGCTTGCGGCTGCAAAATCGCGGCACGGACAAGACCGGTGTGCGCGTTTTGGAATCGATGCGCAGGGTTAATCTGCGAGCGGTCGGCGATTGTATCACTTTAATATCCATGCCGACGGCTTCGCTGATGTCATAGGTCTTGCCAGTCAACAATGTGAGCTTCATAATCTTCAACCTTGGTTTCATTAATTAAATCGCGTCCGCTTAAAGACATTCCCGCTTGAATAACCGAGGCGGCTTGGCCGGTGATCAGCGGATGCCACGGCGGTAAGTCGTAGCCGTTATCCAACAACCAATAAGCGCAAGTTTTCGGGAGCCAACGCGGTTTTTCACGCACGGCTTCCAGATCAATGTCGCGGCAATCCGCAACGGCACTGTGACGATGCTTATATATTTTGCATAAACAGCTTTTGCAGTCCAAAAAACGGCAATAAGCATTGGTAAATTTTATTTTTCCTTTGATTTCGAGTTTGTTCAGACAACATTTGCCGCATCCGTCGCAAAGGGCTTCCCATTCATAAGCATTCATGTCTTTGAGAGCTTTATGCTTCCAAAATTCCGGTTCGAGTTTTTTAAATTCATCAACACGGTTTTGAGGATTATAGTCGTCTTCTTCAATAGCAAAATCTTCGCTCATAAATCCTCCTGATTAATCAGATGATTTTCATAATCCGCAGGATCAACCATATCTTCAGAGATGACTTTACCTTTCAGACGGCATGGTGAAACCGGTTGATAATTTGGATCAAACAAACGGCGATAGGCGCAGGTTTTCGGCATCCATGGAATTTGATTGACATTTTCTTCATCAAGCTGAATACACGCCGGAACAATTTCGCGGCGCTTTTCATAAATCGTGCAAAGATTTTGATCGGTGTCGTAATAGCGGCAGATAATATTCGTGTAATAAATTTCGCCGCTGTCTTCATCTTCCAACTTGATCAAACAACACTTTCCGCAGTGATCGCAGATAGCTTCCCAATGCTTTCGGTCGATTTTTGTTGTTTTAACCATCAGCCGCGCTGCTCCGGAAGCTTATCTTCTTCGGCCAGATTGCCAAATTGGGTGTATTCACCGTTCCAGTAAAGTTTGACCGTTCCGGTCGGGCCATGACGTTGTTTGCCTATAATGACTTCGGCCAAATTTGCCGTCTGGCGGTCGCGGGAGACCCAATCGTCATGTTTTTTCTGGAATTTGATGGCATCTTCGCCTTCCTGTTGTTTCGGTTCGGCATTGTGAATATAGTAATTTTCACGGAAAACGAACATCACAATGTCGGCATCTTGCTCGATAGATCCGGATTCGCGCAAATCGGACATCAGCGGCCGCTTATCATCACGCGATTCAACCCCGCGGTTTAATTGTGACAAGGCGATGACGGGAACATTTAATTCTTTGGCTAATATTTTCAGTCCGCGGGAAATTTCCGAGAGTTCCTGAACGCGGTTGCCTTCACTGCGCCGATCGCCGGTGCCGCTGATTAATTGAATATAGTCAATGACGATCAAACCCAGACCTTTGGAACGCTTCAACCGGCGCGCACGATTGCGGATGGCATTGATGCTGACTCCCGGTGTATCATCAATATAAAGCGGAATATTTTCCAACTCACGGACGGCAGCGGCAATGCGCGTAAATTCCGAAGCATCAAGCTCGCCCGTGCGCATTTTATGACTAGGAGTTTGCGTGACCGTGGATAAAATGCGGGCAGCCAATTCATCGGCGGACATTTCAAGAGAGAAAAAGGCAACGCCGCGATCTTCCGGAGCGGTTTCCTTGTCATGCGAAAAAAATTCGGCCACATTATAAGCAATGTTGGTCGCTAATGCGGTTTTACCCATGGCCGGCCGGCCGGCGATGATAATCAGATCCGAATTATTCAGTCCGCCGATTTTGTAATCAAGTTTCGCCAGACTCGTCGGCACACCGGAGATACGTCCTTCTTTTTGATAGGCCTTTTCAATAGCGGAAAGCGATGAGGTTAGAGCGGTTGAAAAATCGATAAAACCGCCTTTGGCGTCGCCGCTGTCGGCTAAGTTATATAAAGATTTTTCCGCCTGATTGATTTGATCAATCGCCGAAAGATCAATATTTTCAATCAAGGCGTTATTGACGATCTCATAACCGGTATTGATCAACTCGCGTCTGAGATATTTGTCGTAAATGAACTGCGCATAGTACTCCACATTTGTCAGCGGAGAGGCGCTTTCCGCTAATTGGACCAGATAGGGAAAACCGCCGACTTCGTTCAGAGAGCCTTCTTGCTCAAAATAACTTTTCAACGTTACAATATCAGCTACGTGGCCTTTGGTGATCAGTTTGGAGATAACGGCGAAAATTTTTTGATGTGTCGCATCGGCAAAAAACGCCGGTTTGAGCAATTCCGAAATTTTTTCATAAGCTTTGTTGTTGGCCAAAAGCGCGCCGAGAAGAGCTTGTTCCGCTTCAATGTTTTTAGGTAATTTTGTAACGTCCAGTTTTTCCATTTTATGACCTTGTTAGATGATTTTTAATTATTATGGTTATAAATAAAAACAGCGCATTGTTTACAAAAATATTTTCAATCTTGTGGATAATGGGTATAAAAAATCGCCATATGGCATAAAGTATTATAATTTGACAGCGTAGGAGTAAAAATGACACAAGTCAAAGTATTGGTTATAGGTGGCGCCGGATATATCGGCAGTCATGTGGTTCGCGCGCTGTTGCGTGAAAATTTTTCCGTGACGGTGTATGATAATTTATCCACCGGACAGGAATGTAATCTTTTTGCAAATGCCGCTTTTGTCAGAGGAGATATTTTAGATTCGAACGCTCTTAATCGGGTGATGGCGGAAGGTTTTGATGCGGTGATTCATTTGGCTGCCAAAAAGGCCGTCGGTGAATCGATGGAAAATCCGCAATTTTATGCGCTGAATAATATTTGCGGTTCGATCAATGTTTTTAATGCCATGTTGAATAACGGGATTAAAAATGTTGTCTTTTCATCGACAGCGGCCGCTTTCGGAATGCCTCAATATTTGCCTCTCGATGAAAAACATCCGCTTGAACCGATCAGCTTTTACGGATTTTCCAAAGTGGAAATTGAACGTGTGATGGCGTGGTATGCCAAACTCAAAGATTTTCATTATATTGCTCTGCGATACTTTAATGCGGTCGGCTATGCCGCCGACGGATCGATTCGCGGCAGGGAAATTAATCCGCAGAATTTGTTGCCGATTGTCATGGAAACTGTGACCGGTAAGCGTGATATGGTCCATATTTACGGCAATGATTATGATACGCCGGACGGAACATGTATCCGCGATTATATTCATGTCGAAGATTTGGCTGATGCGCATGTGGCGGCGATTAAAAGTTTGTTGCAAAATCAGCAATCACATGTTATTAATTTGGGGACAAATTCGGGAACCTCGGTTTTAGAAATCATTCAGGCTACAGAAAAAGTATGCGGTCGGAAAGTTAAATATGACTTTGTCGCACGCCGTGCCGGAGATCCGGCGGTGGTGCTGGCTGGCAATGAACAAGCCAAAAAGATTTTAGGCTGGACTCCGAAATATACAGATATAGAAAAAATTATTCAAACAACTTGGAATTTGGAAAAAGAAGATGGAAATATTAAATAATTTGTTGTCAGTACATGAGGCATTACCGCCTTTTTGGTTGTGGACATGTTTCGGCATTGTCGTTGTTGTTTTGTTGGCGGCAGATCTGTTTTGGTTTAACCGCAAAAATGAAGAGCCGCACTTTTGGCATACTCTATGGATTTGCATAGCCTACGTTGCAGTGGCATTGCTGTTCGGTATTTTCGTATGGCTGGAGGACGGGCCGGAAAAAGGTATGGATTACTATACCGGCTACTTGCTTGAAAAAAGTCTGTCTATGGATAATATTTTCGTCATGTCTATGATTTTTGCCACGCTGGGCATACCGCGGATGTATCAGCATCGGGTTTTGTTCTGGGGTATTTTGGGCGCACTGGTCATGCGCGGCATTTTGATCGGGATCGGCGATGTGTTGGTGCTGAAATTCCACTGGATTCTTTACTTGTTTTCGGTTTTCCTGATCTACACCGGTATTAAAATGCTTATCGCAAAAGAGGAAGTTGAAGGGGGACTTCAGGACAGTAAAATTTATCGTTTTATGTCAAAGATTTTTCATGTAACACATGAACTGCGCAGCGAGCATTTTTTTGTTAAAGAAAACGGCAAACATTATATGACGCCGCTGTTTTTCGCCCTTTTGATTATTGAAACCATGGACGTTGTATTTGCGCTTGACAGTATTCCGGCCATCTTTTTGGTAACCACGGATGTCTATGTGATTTATACCAGTAATATTTTTGCGATTTTGGGCTTGCGTGCGCTCTATTTTCTGCTCGCGGCGATTATCAGCAAATTTGCTTATTTGAAGCCGGCGATATCGATTATTTTAATTTTTATCGGTATGAAAATATTCTTGCCGCGTTTCGGAATCGAAATTGTCGAATGGCAGTCGCTGGCTGTAACCGTCGGCCTGTTGACAGGGGGAATTTTGCTTTCCATTATTAAATAGCCGAAAAACAATGCAGAGCAACCAAACCGATAAAGTGTTTATGTCGTGGGCGCGGCATGAGCGCTATGGGACAGATACGGCCATTAAACGCGAAGCTATGGTGCGTGCGTTTCAGATGGGAAAACAATTGCGGAAAATGCTGCCGGAATGTGAAACGATCTATTGCTCGCCGATTGATCGGGCGAAACAAACGGCCGAATTTCAAGCGTTGGGTATGCGGTGTACGCACTTGCTTGAAAATGCGTTTTTGGCTGAAGATACGCCGACATTTTCGGTGCGCAAATTTATCAGTCAGGTGATCTTAAATACCGCCGCAGATGTGCGATATTATCACTTTGTCACACATCTTCCGGTTTTGGAAAAATTGGGTTTGCCGATATGGGCGGCCGGATCGGTTTGTCTTTTAAGCGCGGCAAGCTGGACGGATATGCTTGCGGAAAATTTTACGATTCAAACATTTGATCCGCCGAAACTGCGGTCGGATTTCTATCAAAATTTTGCCGCAGATCAAGATGAATTTGAAAAAATGAGTGCTGAGGAAATTTATGCTGTTTGCCAAGCACAGATAAACTCCTTATCAGTCTGTGACTGATCTTTTCATGCTCAAAAGCAGAGAGTTGCGTTCGCCTCGGCATACCTCTGCAATTTGCGCTTTGCTTCCCTTATTAAGTGTGCGGCAGCGATTGTTACCCTCTGCATCAAAACATGTCGGGGTGTTGTAGGCTTTATTTAAATTGTTAACCATAGCACCGCTAAAAGGGAGGTTGTGCATAGCCCAGTCAATTAAATTGATACAATCTTCAGTCAGTAAGTTACTATGACTCACCATAAATTGATAGTTATTTTTGCCGCCTGTAACCGTAAATTTGAGTGTTCCCCCCAGAGGCGAAACGTTATTAAAGTTCTGCGGTTTAACAAACATATCAACGAAGGCCTGAGCACCAGCTGAGATATCACTTTTAAACAGCGGTTCCAATTCGTTCGGGTGTTCAAGGAGAAATATTTTGTAATTATTGACTCCTTCCGCAATAATTTCTTTGGTTTGGTTGAGTTTATGTTGATGCATGGCATGAGAATAGCCGGTGATTGAGCCGACGGTCAGGACACCGATTATGGCCAGAACACCAAGCATCTCTATCATACTACGACCGTATTGCGGCGCATATGCTTGTCTTTTTTTCGCTTGTGTACCTCTTTTGTACACGGCGCTCAAAAAAGTCGGCGCCTCTGCACCACACTCCGGTCGCAGGATTTTTTCTTTTTGCGGCGTCTCTGCACCACACTCCGGTCGTAGGATTTTTTCTTTTTGCAGCGCCTCTCCGGCGCACTCCGGTTGTAGATTTGTTGGGAAAATGTTTGTTT
>JAFVEP010000034.1 GCA_017475935.1 Alphaproteobacteria bacterium | reverse complement strand
CTTCTTCTTTTGCTTTAAGATTTGGGATACCCCTTGAATTTTTCGCTTTGCAAGCGAAAAATAGGGGTGACTTTATCTGTTTAAAAATATTTTTTTTCACATTACCCCCCGCAGCAAAAGTCAAGTGTTTTTTATCAATTAATAAAAAGTCACACCTATGAGTGTGGAACACACGAGGTCAGGGCATCTTCAAATTAAAAAAATATAGTGCTGCGCAAAGATGGGATTTCTTGACGAAGTGACGCGCAGCGCACCTTGAGCGATGACAGTAAAAGAGATGCGCCGCGAAAGGGATGACAATAAAAAAAGACACGGCGTGCCGTGCGAGCGATGACCATAAAAAAGATGCACCGCGAAAGGGGATTCTTGTTATAAAAAAACGCCGTTCAGAGAACGGCGTTAAAAATAATAATAAAAGGAGAACAAAAACTTATCCCTGACGAGCTTTCATCTTCGGATTCTTCTTGTTAATAACATAAACGCGACCTTTACGACGAACAATTTTGCAATTCAAATCGCGTACTTTTTTTGATTTTAACGAACTATAGCACTTCATTTTTATATTCCTTTTCGTAACACATTGGGTGCAAGTTAATCTATTTTGCCGACGATGTCAACCTTTTTTTTAGGAAAATGCGAAAAAATTAAGACATATTTTATTTTTGTGTCATATATACGATATATATCAGTCATGAAAGGGACGAAAAATATGAGAATGGCTTTGTTTTTAACCGCGCTGTGTCTGCCGATCTTTTCAGTTTCGGCGGCGAAAAGGTTTTCGTATACGGAAGAGATGTATCAGCTCGGCGGTGTTGCCGGTCAGGGATTGGCCTGTCAGGCTGAAAAATATGATCAATTTGAACTTTTGGCACGCGCAATTATGATCGGTAAAGCGCAAAATGCACAAATGCAACAGGAAGGTATTATGCAATATAATGCCGGTAAAGCGGAAACTTTCATGGCTATTGAAGCGGAAAAATTTGCTTCATGCAATGAGATTAACCAGTCTTTTGCAAAACAAAAAATTTTTGACAGTACGCTTTATTCCGACGGACGTGTCCTGCTTTATGACGGAACAATGATAACGCCGCGTAAAACATATAATGCCTCCAAACTCTATCAAAAAGATCCGGACGCGTTTAAAAAAGCACATGAACATTATCAAAAAGCTATTGCGCAAGCGCAAAAAAACAGTAAAAATGCCAAGAAAATCGAATTTTTCGATAATCGTTACGATAAACTTAAAGATCAATTTTAATAAAGGAGTGAAAAATGCCCGCCTACCAGTATGTTTTTGTAATGCAAAATTTAACCAAGGTTTTGCCCGGTGGACGAGAATTGTTTAAAAATATTACCCTATCCTTTTTGCCGGGGGCTAAAATCGGTGTGCTCGGTGTCAATGGCGCCGGTAAATCGACACTTTTGAAAATTATGGCCGGTGTTGACAAGGAGTTTAACGGTGAAGCATGGGCCGCCGAAGGCGTTAAAGTCGGCTATTTGGAACAAGAACCACAGCTTGATCCGCAGAAAAATGTGATGGAAAATGTGATGGACGGCTTGAGCGAAACTCAAGCGCTTTTGCAAAAATTTGAAGAAGTCTCGGCGAAATTTGCTGAGCCGATGACTGATGATCAAATGAATGACTTGATTGCCGAACAAGCCGAATTGCAAGAAAAAATTGATGCCGTAAACGGCTGGGATTTGGAAAGAACCGTGCAAATTGCCATGGATGCCTTGCGTTGTCCGCCGGCTGAAGCTGATGTGACTAAGCTTTCCGGCGGTGAAAAACGCCGCGTGGCGCTCTGCCGTCTCTTGCTGCAAAAACCGGATATGCTGCTTTTGGATGAGCCGACGAACCACCTTGATGCCGAATCGGTTGCTTGGCTTGAACATCATTTAAAAGACTATGCCGGAACTGTGGTGATGGTAACGCATGATCGTTACTTTTTGGATAATGTAACCGGTTGGATTTTGGAACTTGACCGCGGTCAGGGAATTCCGTACGAAGGCAATTATACCTCGTGGCTGGAACAGAAAGAAAAACGCTTGGCGCAGGAAGCCAGAGAGGAAAATGCACGGCAAAGAACTTTAGCACTGGAGCTGGAATGGATCAGAAAAAATCCGAAAGCTCGTCAGGCAAAATCTAAGGCGCGTATTAACGCCTATGATGAGTTGCTTTCTCAGTCGGCTCGGGAAAAAATTACAACCGCGCACATCAATATTCCGATGACGGAACGTTTGGGTGATTTGGTGATTGAGGCTGAGCATATAAGCAAAGGGTTTGGCGATAAATTGCTGATTGACGACTTGTCTTTTAAAATTCCGAAAGGTGCTATTGTCGGCATTATCGGCCCGAATGGCGCCGGTAAAACAACCTTGTTTAAAATGATTACCGGTCAGGAAAAACCTGATTCGGGAACTATTCGAATCGGCGAAACCGTTGATTTGGGGTACGTGGATCAATCGCGCGACGAATTAAATGCAGATAAAACCGTCTGGGAAGAAATTTCCGATGGTTTGGATATGATTGAACTCGGTAAAAATGAGGTTTCTTCCCGTGCCTATGTCGGTCAATTCAATTTTAAGGGAACAGATCAGCAAAAACGCGTCGGGCAGCTTTCCGGCGGTGAGCGAAATCGTGTTCATTTGGCGAAAATGCTGCGTAAAGGAGCTAACGTTATTTTGCTTGATGAACCGACAAATGATTTGGATGTGGATACGCTTCGTTCGTTGGAAGAAGGTATTATCAACTATCCGGGGTGTGTGTTGGTAACCTCGCACGATCGCTGGTTTTTGGATCGTTTGGCCACACATATTCTGGCTTATGAAGATAACGGTCATGTGGAGTGGTTTGAGGGTAATTTTGAAGATTATGAAAAAGATAAAAAAGCTCGTTTGGGCGAAGAGGCCTGCAATCCGCATCGTATTCGTTATAAAAAATTGGAACGCTGAATTAAAAAAGAGCCTTCATATAAAGGCTCTTTTTTGTTAAGGATTTTACGGTGTATCCTGTCGAATAATCTTGATTTCAAGCAAGCCGGTATCTTCGCTCCATCTGGCTGTACTCAGATCAGCAGCGGCATTGCGCGGTAAATCGGTAATCGTGATCGTAAACGAAGGTGTTTCGGTTTCGGTATTGACATCAATGCTGATATTGCCGTTATAGATGTGTTTAACCTTGGCTTGACCGGTGTCTACGTCTTCAATCACCATATCCGGCGGAATAATACCGGTATCTACGGCAACCTGTGTGGTCAGAGCATTATAGTGATGCTGACTGGCGTAAAGATTTTTAACACCGGCGACAATTTGGATGATTTGATCGCGTATC
Source organism: Alphaproteobacteria bacterium (assembly GCA_017475935.1). GTDB lineage: Bacteria > Pseudomonadota > Alphaproteobacteria > RF32 > CAG-239 > RUG410. Next base: position 4,927 of record JAFVEP010000034.1, on the reverse strand, counting down.
ACATTAACGCGATGTTTTTGCATGGCTTTCTGGAAGCCGGCGATTGAACCGACCGTCAGAACACCGATGATGGCCAACACGCCTAACATTTCAATCATACTTCTTCCGCTCTGCTTGAATCTGCTTATGTTATTATTCATCGTTCAAATCCTTTTTATTGAAAGTGGAAGATGATGGTGTTGTTCTCCCCGATAACCTGTGCGGCTTCCGCCGGCGTGTAGCTACGTTTATGTTGCGTCTCTTGAGCGGATGAGGCAGGGGTGCTTGAAATACATCCTTCAACAAAATAGCCATAATCACAAATAATATCCATCTCTACACAAGTTGTTTCTCGAGTACAATCAATGTATTGAGTTGTTCGGCTGCCCTTCTCATCGTAGGTTATTTGATATTGTGAGCTCAGTAAACCACGAGCATCGTAATATGTCACAGACGTTTGCCGGTTACTGGAATCATATGTCATGATGCGTTTTTCATATGGTTGCCCATCAGTGATGAGATCTCCGTAAAATGTGACGTATGTGACGAGAGAAGTGAGATTGCGGTTAGCATCATAAGTATATCGAGTCAGAGAGGTTGGCTTACCAAGGGAATAACCTGTTTCAGTCATTTTGTTTCCAATTGTATCGTAAGTGTAGCCCCGTACGCTATTATACATTTCCTTGAGTGCTCCATTTGTATGGTATGTACATGTAAAACCAGCCTGACAAGTCGGAGTTTCGGCTTTTGCCTTGGCTTCGGTTATGAACATGGTTGCGAGGATTAAAATCGCCGGAAAAATATTTTTTTTCATAATTTCATTCTCCTTGATAATAAATAATTTCAGATACATTAAGTGTAACATAAACCACCGTTTTTGTAACACGCTCAAAAGGCGATTCCGGTGTCACATTCAAAATGACCGTTAAGCCTTACGGTTCTAAGATTAAAATAGTTTTTAAATTTTTTATAAAAAACCATAAAAAAGTGGTTGAAAAAAACGGTCGTTTTTTTGCACCATCGCAAACAATAAAAAATTTCGTTATTTCAATAGATTATTTGAATAATATATACTGCCACTATTCAGAGCATAAAAAAACTTCCTCAAGTTTTGCATGAGGAAGTTTTGTGGAAACGACAAGCCGGATTATGCCGTTAATTCAGCGAGTTTGCCGCGCAGGGATTCGTTAGTGGCAACAATATTTCCGTTATGCAAAGCTTTGGTCAGATTTTCAGAACGGATGTCCGTTTCTCCGATTTCAAAAACATAACCTCCGGCTTCTTTAACCAAAAGTATTCCGGCTGCGATGTTGTTCGGATTGTTTTTTTCCGAAATGACCGCATTCAGTTTGCCGGCCGCTACATAGGCCAAATCCAGCGCTGTCGAACCGCTGACGATAACATGCGGGCAATTTTGCATTACTTTCTGCAAAAGTTCCGCACATCCGGCAGAGGCAATCAACGTGTTCTCGATTTTTTTGGCACCGGAAACACGCAGACGTTCATGCGAGCGAAAACCTTCCTTAAAAGCTCCGGAACCTTTTTCGGCAAAAAACAGTTCGTCAGAAATCGGATTAGAAATGACAGCAGCAACAATCGCATCATTTTCGATTAAGGCGACCGAAACGGCAAAATGTCCGTTAGCGTGCGCAAAATTGACGTAACCGTCAATCGGCGCAAGCAAAAAACAGTTTCCGTGCGGCAGTGATGAAGAATCCGTGTCACAGATGATTTTGTAGCCGCTTTTGATTTTAGCGAGTTCTTCCGTTAAGATTCTTTGCGCTTTTTCATATGAACGGCGGGCAAAGCCTTCTTCCACATTGACGGAAGACTGTAAATGTTCCAGCTCGTTAAAATCGCGGATAAGAGCCGAAGATGCTTTTTTGACCGCGCCGATCATTAAAGTTAAAGTCGGTGAAACATAAGCCATTATTTTGCTCTTTCAACGTAGTTGGCTTCAGATGTTCCGACAACGATTTTATCGCCGACATTGATGAACGGCGGAACGGCTGTGCGTACACCGTTATCCAAAATGGCCGGCTTATAAGATGAAGAAACGGTTTGACCTTTGAGCGCCGGTTCGGTTTCGACAACCGTGCAAATAACCTGCAACGGCAGATCAACTGAAATCGGACGGCCGTCAATGTAAGAAACGCGCACCTGCATGCCATCGGTCAAAAACGGGCGCGAATCGCCTAAAATATCGGCCGGCATTGAAAATTGTTCGAATGTTTCGGATTCCATGAAGGTTAATCCGGTTGAATCTTCAAACAAAAATTGGCAGTCTTTGTCTTCAACCATCAACTTTTCAACCGTGTCTTCGGTTCTGAAACGTTCGTTGGTTTTTGTTCCGGCTTCGACTTCCTTCATTTCAACCTGCATGAACGCACCGCCTTTTCCCGGTTTGATATGGGCGGCTTTGGTAATTGTCCATGGTTTTCCTTTGTATTCAATAACCCATCCGATACGAATGGCACCTGCGAGTTGTTTCATGAGTTTTCTCCATATTTACAATTTTGTTAAGTGATTATGCACGGAAGATAAACGATTTCTTTGAATTGCGCAACAAAAAAATAAAAAAAAATAATGCCTTGCCATTTTAATGTGAAAACTTGTTTAAAAAAACTGTTCGTTTTTCTTTTTACGGATTATATTGGGTTTGTGGGAGAAAATATGAAAGACGTAAACGAATTAACGCGCGAAGAAGCAAGAGAAGAACTTGCTTTTTTAGCACATGAAATGGCTCAAGCGGATCAGGCATATTATCAAAATGACGATCCGTATTTGACCGATGCGCAATATGATGCACTGAAAAAAAGAAATGCGCAAATTGAAGAGATGTATCCGGATTTGGTGCGTGATGACAGTCCGTCTAAAAGAATAGGCGCGGCCGTGCAGAGCAAATTCCATAAAATCAAACATCGTTTTCCGATGCTGTCGTTGGCCGATGTTTTTTCAATGGAAGAAGTGGAAAATTTTATCAGCGGAATCAAAAGATTTTTAAACACGTCTGCCGATATTGATTTTATGGCCGAGCCGAAAATCGACGGTTTGTCTTTTTCGGCGCGATATGAAAAAGGTGTTTTTGTTTCCGGTGCGACGCGAGGAGATGGCATCGTCGGGGAAGATATTACGGAAAATCTGCGCACAATTAAACAATTGCTGCAGCGTATTACAGAAAATGTGCCGGATGTTTTGGAGGTGCGCGGCGAAGTTTATATGGCCAAAGAGGATTTTTATCGGCTTAATCAAAAAAATGCCGCGTAAAATAAAAAATTGTTTGCCAATCCGCGTAATGCCGCGGCCGGATCTTTGCGACAGTTGGATCCGCAAATTACGGCCGAACGCAAGCTCAGCCTTTGGGCTTATACTTGGGGCGAAGTCTCTGAACAAATGTGGCAAACGCAAGAGGAATTTTTTGCCAAACTCGAACAGTGGGGATTTCCGATTAATCCGCTGAATAAAGTGTGTCACAGCGTGGCGGAAATAGAACAGAATTTTAACCATATTATGGAAGTCCGTTCGTCGCTGACCTATGATATTGACGGTGTGGTTTATAAAGTAAATGACATTAATCTGCAAGAGCGTCTGGGGTTTTTAACCCGTACACCGCGCTGGGCCGTGGCGCATAAATTTCCGGCCGAACAGGCGTTGACGCGTGTGCAAAATATTCGGATTCAAGTCGGGCGTACCGGTGCGCTGACGCCGGTTGCTGATTTGGAGCCGGTCAATATCGGCGGCGTGATGGTTGCCCATGCAACACTGCATAATGAAGATGAAATTAAGCGCAAAGATATTCGTATCGGTGATATGGTGGTGGTGCAGCGAGCCGGTGATGTTATTCCGCAGATTGTGGAAGTTAAACTTAGCGAACGGCCGGCAGATTCACAGCCGTTTGCGTTTCCGACCATATGCCCTGAATGCGGTGCGCATGCCGTGCGTGAGGAAAATCAGGCTATTCGGCGATGCAGCGGCGGATTGACCTGTCCGGCGCAGGTCAAAGAAAGAATCAAACACTTTGTGTCCAAAGAGGCTTTTGATATTGTCGGTTTTGGGGATAAAGTGGTGGAAGAGTTTTGCCGTGACGGCATTTTGCACGATCCGGCCGATATCTTTACACTGGAAGAACGCAACCAAAAAGTTGAGGCGCTCGATTTGTTTTCCGTTGCCCAAAATGACGGTTTAAGATTGGAAGAACGCGAAGGTTGGGGAACTCTTTCCGTTAAAAGAATGTTCAAAGCTATTCGTGAGAGAAAAAAAATGGCGTTGAACAGGTTTATTTTTGCGTTGGGTATTCCGCTGATCGGCACCACGACAGCCTTACTTCTGGCGAAAAATTTTATTTCCTTTGATGCTTTGCAAAAGGAAATGACGGCTAAAGACATGACTAAATTGCTTTCTATTGACGGAATCGGCAAAGAAATGGCGATGGAGTTGGAGGCGTTTTTTGCTGAAGAACATAATTTGAATATTATCAAAAAATTGCGCACTTATGTGCAGGTTGAAGAATATATTCAAGATGAAGAAGTTACAACGGTTTTGAGTGATAAAACTATTGTGTTTACGGGAACGCTGGAACACATGACGCGATTTGAAGCCAAAGCCTTGGCGCAAAAATGCGGCGCTAAAGTTGCCGGTTCTGTTTCCGCCCACACCGATTATGTGGTGGTCGGCGCTGATGCCGGATCAAAGGCAAAAAAGGCTGAGGAATTGGGTGTGAAAATGCTTAGTGAAGAGGAGTTTGTGCAGTTAACCCAAAAAGCATAGAAGTTTCAGAAGCGGTCATGAAAATATTCTATTGACACGGTGACCTAGTTCAGAAACATGTGAGACTCAAAATAGGATAAAAGTTGCAAGACTTTTGAAGAAGAGATACAAAGAAATCACTTCTATAAGAGGTTAAAATGCAACAAAAATATGAAATACAAAACTTACAAAAGAAAGTAGG
>JAFVEP010000033.1 GCA_017475935.1 Alphaproteobacteria bacterium | reverse complement strand
TCGCTAAAAAATCACTTATGAAAAACTCACAACCTCATTAACAAATTTCCGAGATAAATAACGGCATCTCTTGAGGTACGCATCTTATCATAAACAAAAGACATCGCTCGCACGGCACGTCTTTTTTTAACGTCATCCCTTGCGCGGCGCTGCGCGTCCGCGAATCAAGGGATCTGACCTTTGCGTAGCGCTATACATCTTTTTTATTGTCATCGCTCGCACGGCACGCCGTGTCCGTGCGTCCAGCGATCTCATCTTTGCGCAGCACTATAAATCCTATTTACTGTCATTTCTCGAAGTGCGCTGCGCGTCACTTCGTCAAGAAATCCCACCTTTGCGTAGCGCTATATTTTTTTAACATTGAAAATACCCTGACCTCGTGTGTTCCGCACTCGGAGGCATGACAGATAGAAAATAACCCTTTTTTCGTTGCGTGATATTATAGTTGATATTCCTCCGGTCTGCCGGAAGATCTTTTTTCACTCTTTCGTCCGAGCTATCCCATCAAACTGCATATTTCAGCTTTTAGAAAATCAAGGCCGATTTTTTTCTCCGAACTGGTGATGAGAATATCGTTCATGGCCGCAGCATGTTTTGCCAATTCTTCACTTGTTTTAGCCAAGTTTTTTTGCAATTCTCCGGCTGTAATCTTATCGGTTTTTGTCAGTACAATCTGGTACGAAACCGCAGATTCATCAAGCATTTTCATAATTTCCAAATCTTCTTTTTTCAATCCGTGACGCGAGTCAATCAGAACAAAAACACGGCGTAAATTCGGCCGGCCGCGCAAATAAATTTTGAGCATATTCTGCCACTGACGAACCAGCTTTTCCGGCGCCTGAGCATAACCATATCCCGGAAGATCCACTAAATATAATTTTTGATCAAAATTAAAAAAATTTAATTGCTGTGTCCGCCCCGGTGTTGAGGATGTCTTGGCTAGTTTTTTTTGATTAAACAACGCGTTAATCAAACTCGATTTACCCACATTGGAACGGCCGGCAAAAGCCACTTCATCCACGGTTGCTTCCGGCAATTGTTCCAAGCGGGCCACACTGATCACAAAATCACAAGGACGATTGAAATGCGCAACCGCATCAGCAATTTCTTGAAGTGAAAATTTTTCCATTATTTCACACCGTTTTTATGCATAATAACGCGCTGTTGAATAATTGACAAGATGTTGCTCAATGTCCAATAGATCACCAAACCGACGGCGAAATGGGCAAACATAATGGTGAACACAATCGGCATCAACGCAAACATGCGTGCCTGATCTTTATTCGCCGGTTTCGGATTAAGTTTCATCTGAATATACATAGTCACCCCGTAAATCAGCGGCCACACACCGATATCCAGAGCCGACGGAACCCATAAGTGTGTCCACGAAGACAGCGTGAGCGGATCAGGTGCGGATAAATCTTTAACCCAGCCGATGAACGGCGCATGTCTGATTTCAATGGCGATATTCAAAACCTTATACAACGAGAAGAAAATCGGAATTTGAATAAACATCGGCAAGCAGCCTGACGCCGGATTGACCTTTTCACGTTGATACAGTTCCATTGTTGCCCGTTGCAAAGCCACTTTGTCGTCTTTATATTTTTCCTGCAAAGCCGTCATCTGCGGTTGAATTTTTTTCATTTTCGACATACTTTCGTATGACTTATTGGCTACCGGAAACATCAACAAGCGAAGAAGAGCGGCAAACAAAAGGATTGCCCATCCCATATTGCCGATAAACCGATATAAAAAGTCTAAAATATAGAAAAACGGTTTTGTGATAAAATAATACCACCCGAAATCGACGGCCAAATCAAATTTTTCAATATCTTTAGCATAGTTATCCAAAAGCCTGATTTCTTTGGCACCGGCATAAAAGCGCGTATTCACGGAAGATGAACTTCCGGCTTGCAGCTGCATTGGCAAACCTTTAAAATCAAGCTGATAAAGATGTTCTTTAATTTTGCGCACATGCACATCGGACTTATAATTCGGATTAAAAACAAACGCGCCGAACCAATACTTATCCGAAAAAGATATCCAACCGCCTGTCGTTTCGAATTTTTTGCCGGCTTCTTCAATATCCGGATATTTCACTTCTTGCAATTTTCCGTCTATGATTCCGGTAAACCCTTCGTGCACAACGCTGCGGCTCAAGTTATTCGGATCAATATATTTACTGATAAGCCCGTACGGAATCAAACTGATCGCATGATCGGTATTGTTTTCAACCGTTTGTTTAATATCGAACAAATAGTGTTCATCAAGAGCGATATCATAAATAAACTTCACGCCCTGACCATTATCCCATGTCAAGCGAACCGGCGTATCCGGTGTTAACATATCACCTTTTTCGAGTTGCCATAAAGTCTGAGCATTCGGCAAAGGCAAATTTTCATCACTCGACAGCCAACCGTATTCGGCAAAGAAAGCATTTTCCGTTTTTGACGGCGAAAGCAACTCAACTGCCGGACTGTCATCGGCAATACTCTGTTTATATTTTGTCAGCAGGACATCATCAAAACGCACACCTTTCAGACGGATTGATCCGGAAATATTGTTATTTTTGATTGGCAAACGGGAATCCTGTGTCAGGACATCTTTTTTATCGCTAAAGACAATCTCTTGCGCCTCGTTTTTTTGCACATCTTCCGTTTCAGCGACCGGCGTTTGCACTTCTGTCTGTACTGCTTGCGGTGTTACTTTCGGTTTAGGGAAGAAATAATTAACGCTCATCACAACAATAACCGATAATATCAGCGCTAAATATAAACTTTTCAAATCATCTTTATTATTCATTTTATCACTCCCGTTACAAACACTATATGTCTAAAACACATTTAACCTAAAATCAAGTTATTCTCACAGATTATTCTTCTGTTTCGGCGCAACGGGATCATAACCGCTTCCGCCCCACGGATGGCAGCGCATAATTCTTTTAATTCCCAGCCAAACGCCTTTACATACCCCGTGAACATGAATAGCCTCAATCATATACTGAGAGCATGTCGGACGATAGCGACACACGCCGGGAAAAAAAGGCGATATAAAAATCTGATACCCTTTAATCAGCAGAAGCAGGATCTTTTTCATCATCAGTTCCTTTGGTAATGATTTTATTGATTTTTTTCAGGGCATACTTAACATCTGCTTTCAAATCTTTATACGGACAACAATGTGTTGCATAGCGTCCTATCAAAACATAATCTACATTGGCGAGCATATATTTTTCATAATATTCCCGAACAACAGCCCGCAAGCGCCTTTTGGTCCGATTGCGAATATGCGCTTTTCCCAATCTTTTCGTTGCCGTAAAGCCGACTCGCGGTGAACGTTCTTCTTCGCCGAATACAGGTCGAGCCGCCTGAACAATGACGTTCGAACAAACGAACGACACATCATTAGCGGCTCTCAAAAAATCTTTTCTCTTTTTTAAGATTAAGAACTGACTCATAAGTCTAAGTCTTAAGCAGAAATTCTTTTACGACCTCTGGCACGACGGGCAGACAAAACCTTACGGCCGGCAACAGTTGCCATACGTGCTCTGAATCCATGACGGCGCGCACGTACAATTTTACTTGGTTGATATGTTCTTTTCATTTTAAAATCTCCGGTTATTATTAGTTATTTAAAGCCTGAATCAATTCAGGTCCTCGGTTATTTTCGCTTGATTTATATAGGTAAACATTCCGAAAGTCAACAAAAAAAATAAGCGCCGATGCAAAAATCGACGCTTTCTTTGCAAATGAGCAGAACCTATCTTCTGTCACCCATAATCCGCAAAAGCGATATAAACAGATTGATAAAGTCCAAATACAAGTTCATCGCACCGGCTAACGCTTTACGTGATGCCGTATCCGAGCTATCGCTTGCATAATAAAGATTTTTGATATTTTGCATATCAACGGCCGTCAAGCCGACAAAGATACCGACACCAATATACGAAAGCGCATAATACAGAGCCGGACTTTGCATAAATATGTTCACAATTGAGGCAATAATCAAACCGATCAGCCCCATAAACAAAAAGCTGCCGATTTTGCTTAAATCGCGTTTTGTTGTATAACCATATAAGCTCATAGCCGCAAATGTAGCCGCCGTAATCAAAAACACTCTGGTTAGGCTCGCCGCGGTATAGAGTACAAAAATCGAAGAAAGCGAAGCCCCTTCCATAACCGCAAAAGTCCAAAACAACGTTTGAGCAGCGGCAAAACTTTTTGTTTGCAAAACATAATTAAAAGCAAAAATCAAGGCAAGCGGCGATAAAATAACCAACCAGCCGATCAGTGAAAAACCGGCGGTATGCGCCTGCGGATTGATGCTGTACATATATTGCAACAAGCCCGTGTTCGCCACTGCATATGCAGCAAAAGCCGTCACACACAAGCTGATCCACATATAGTTAAAAACTTTAATCAAATGCTCACGCAACCCCTCATCTACGAATCCGGTAGCTGTTCTATGCATCACTTCGACAGAGGGTTTACGTTCAATTTCATTCATAGCCATATTTTTTCTCCTTCAAAACTCTTTTTACAATATAGTTTTTTTATGTTTAAAAATCAATAAATATCGCACACAATTTAAAAAGCTTGGTTTTTCCGAAAAATGTGCTATACAACTTGTCGGGAGATAACACAATGTACAGTGAACGATTTCAGCAGTTTATAGAAATGTGGCGTAAGGATTTCGCCATTGAGCGCAGTATGAATGAAAAAGTGTGCGTTGACCGCGACGGCAATCCGATTCCGTGGTACACTTATCCTGCCATAGAATATCTGTCACAGTTCGATTATTCAAACAAAAATATTTTCGAATTCGGCACCGGATATTCCTCTATGTATTGGTCAAAAAGAGCCAAAACCGTTACCAGCGTCGAAGACAAACCCGAATGGTACGAAAAATTTTCCCGCGAATTTCATGCGGATAACTGGCAAATGATCTACTGTGATGAAAAACAAGGATATGAAGATGTCATACAAAAAAACAAGCAAAAATATGATGTCATCATCATTGACGGAAAGCGCCGCGCAGAGTGCGCGCAAAACGCAGTTAAAGCACTTGCCGAAGGCGGTATGATCATTTTGGATGACAGCGATCGCATCAATACCAGTTTGGAATATTTCAATGCCGTTAAAATTTTGCGCGAAGCCGATTTGCTGCAGGTTGATTTTTACGGATTTTGCCCGATGAACAATTATACAAAAACAACCTCCGTCTTTTTTTCACGCAGTTTTGCGTTCAAATCTCTTTACGAGGTTCAGCCAATCAACGGTTTAGGCAACATCTGGTCTATGAGCCGCAAAGAGCGCAAGGCTTTTTTTCATAAACAGGATTATCCGCTGAAAGAAGAAGATATGTAAGCTTTTTTGCTTGCATAACACTCAAAGATATTTTATACATAATCCATAATCTAACTTTATTGAAAAGGAACAACACATGACAAATAAATATGCAGGCACACAAACCGAAAAAAATCTCTGGGCAGCCTTTGCCGGAGAAAGTCAGGCTCGCAACAAATATACTTATTTTGCCAGCAAGGCTAAAAAAGAAGGTTTTGAGCAAATTTCCGAAATTTTTACCAAAACGGCGGCTAATGAAAAAGAGCATGCCGAACTTTGGTTCAAAGAACTCGGTGGAATCGGCGACACGGCTGCTAACTTAAAAGCGGCGGCTGAAGGTGAAAATTACGAATGGACAGACATGTATGAAGATTTCGCCAAAACAGCGGAAGCTGAAGGTTTTCCGGCATTGGCCGCAAAATTCCGCGGTGTGGCGGCAATCGAAAAAACGCATGAAGAAAGATATCGTGCGCTTTTGAAAAATGTTGAAGCACAAGAAGTTTTTGCCAAGTCCAGCGTTAAAGTTTGGGAATGCCGCAACTGCGGTCACATTGTGGTCGGCACCAACGCACCGGCTGCTTGTCCGGTATGTGCACATCCGCAAAGCTATTTTGAATTAAGATCTGAAAACTATTAATCAGAACTTTACTTCATTGAAAAAACGAGCTATTTTTTTCATATAGCTCGTTTTTTTTATGAGAGGCAAAATGATGTTTCAATCATTTGATAAACACTTTTATTTTAATATTTTCACCGGTTGGCTGATTTTGATCTTCTGCGGCATAACGATTTATGCTCTTTTCCATTCGTCTTTCATTGTTTATGACGATCTGGAACATTTGCGCGCCGCTTATTTTGTCAGCTTGGGCGACATGCCGTATCGCGACTTTTTCGAACATCATCACCCGCTTTTGTGGTATCTTTGGGCACCGCTGATCAAAATACTGCCGCACAACACGCTTCTGAGCTTGGCTATCTGGCGCACGATCAGTCTTTGTCTTTCGGTGGCGGCTTTTTTCTACATCTTCCGCATTATGAAATTCACGACCAAAACGAACACGAGTGCATTGATTTTCGCCGCGATCATTTTCTGGACTCTCGACTCATTTTCTTTGTTTTCCAACATCAAGCCTGATGTTTATGCACGGCTTTGTTATTTCTTTGGATTATATCACTTATTTCTTTATTTCCGTGCATTACGTTTTAAGAACCTGCAAATCTGCGCTGTCAGCTTCACCATTGCGTTTATGTTCATTCAAACCATCGTCTTTCAGATTCTCCCGTTAATTTTGCCGATCGGTTACATTTTATACAAGCATCCGGCGCAAATAAAAAACATGCTGAAAGCTGCCGTTTTACCGCTGGTTATGATCGGTGCCGCGGCCTATTATTTTTACATCAACGATACCCTTTATCTGTATTACGAAAAGAACTGGCTTTTCAACCGTGTTTTAAGCAAACACCTTGCCGACGCTTATTATTCTTCATTTCATCAAATCAGCGATATTTTGATTCTTGCCGGTGCGGCTGTGATCATTTACCTTTGGCGCCGCCGATTTAACATATACACAAGCACGATCGTCTTTCTGTTTTTAGCGGAATTACTGCAAAAAGTTTTCATTGTGGTACACATTCGCTATTGTATTTATTTGATTATTTTCGCCGCCATGTTAGCGGCACCGCTGCTCACCTCTCTGCGTGACAAATTCCCGCGTGTGATCGGTTTAGCTATTTTCGCCGCCACCGTCGCACATTTATTGCTCACCTTTCCGGAATTTGATAAGTATGTTTTCCCTAAAACTTATCCGTTCTATTATCTTTCCAAACACGGCTTAGAGCATGAAAAAGTCATGACGCAAATATACGGCATTTATCACCCGCGTTTATCATATTATTGGATGTATTCCTCCATTGAAGCTATGGATAATATGTTTTTTGAAGGCCACCGCGATTACAATGCCGAAAAGTTAATCCGCGAACAAAAAATACGTTTTATTCCGAGCGATTTAAATTCAATCACTTATGAAGAAGCTTTTGAAAAAATACTCACCGACGAACATCGGCGCATTATGAAAAATCACCTCATAAGCCCTGAAACGTATGAGCGTTACATCTCACGTGAATCTTCCGATATTTTAGAGCTTAAAGACGAATATAAAATCGCTGAATAGGTTTATCTCACCCCTTTATCGAGCGGATCAAAGTACAGACGGAGCGTATTCCAAACATCATATTTATCGGCATATTTCACACCAAACACCTCTTTAAAGGCCTGCTGTGTGGCTATAACCGCACGCTGTGCGCTTTCGGCTACCGAACGATAGTTCGGATCAGTATTAAAGCGGTGCTGATCAACAAATTCTATTTTTTGAATAGAACCATCGCGCAATAAATGTACACGAATTTCCACCATCATGCCGTCAATACCCATCGCGCCCGGATCCAAATTCCAATTTTGACGCAGTAAGCTGGCAATCGCATCTGTTTCCGAAATTGTCAAATCACTGAAGTACGAACCATTGCTGTTACCGCCCTCAATGCCCATATGCTTGACCTCGGTACCGTTTTTAATCATGGCGTTTTGCGTTGTTTCGCCGATATCCAGATTTTTCGTATTATCAATCTCCTGCATCAGACTTTTCAGCGCGTTACTCTGAACTTTACTCTGTTCCTGCGGTTTTTTGTTATCCTGCGGCTGAGGCTGAGGTTTCGGTTTCGGCTTTGCTTTCGGTTTAGCCGATGGTTTCGGTGGCTGTTTCGGCGCCGGTTTCGGCACTGGTTTGCTATCCGGTTTCGGTTTGGAATTTTTATCCGGCAACGGAGCTTCCAAATAATCTTGTTTTATTTCTGTCGGAGCAGCTTCGGGGGCACTTTCCTCAACGGTTTTTTGATTATCTTCCGCTTGTTGTTCTTCCGGTTCTGCTTCCGGCGCCGAATCGGTCGTAAACTGTTCCGGTTTTCTTTCGGCAACGGTTGCCTTGCGATCTTCCGGTCCGAATTCCGCCTTACTCGGCAGATTCGTAAATTCATCAATACGGACTTCAGATAAATCAACAATAATCGGGTTTTGTCCCAGTGTCATATCATGGTGAAAAAAGCCTGAAAAATCAATCACCATCATCACGGCAACAACCGTGTGAAGTGCGATAGATTGTTTCATATACTTATTCATCGACGTCAAGCTTCCGTTATTTTTTCTTCTGGTTCGGGTTATACGGTTTAGATTCGGTCTTCAAACCGACTTTATCATAACCGGCTTCTTTCAGCAGTGCCATCAAGCGGATCACTCTGCCGTATGCGGCATCTGTATCACCGGATATGGTAACGGTCAGCATATCATTTTCGCCTTTAATAGCGAGCAGTTTATCCAATATTTCTTCTTCTTCGACAACGCTTTTGCCAATGTAATAGCTACCATCCTTATCAACACTGATATTAACCGACGTATCTTCACCGGTCAAAGCTTTACCGCCGACTTTCGGCAAGTCAAGCGGAATACCGGAAGTCATAAGCGGCGCAGCGACCATGAACACCACCAGCAAAACCATCATCACATCCATCAGGTTGGTGATATTAACATCGGTTTTGCGGCGCGACTGACGGCGGCTGTACGACGAATTTTGCATAAAAGCCATTTTATTCTCCCGCCAAATCAGCTTTCAAAGTTGTTTCATCAATTTCACGCGATAAAATGGTTGAAAATTCAGCCATAAAATTATCCAAAGTTTTTGCGTAACGATCAATCGCCGACGTAATGGCGTTATAAGCAACAACTGCCGGAATAGCGGCAATCAGGCCGAACGCGGTCGTAAACAAGGCTTCGGCAATACCCGGTGCCATAGCGGACAAAGAGTTGCTCTGTGTAGCGGCGATCGCATTAAAGCTGTTGATAATACCCCACACCGTACCGAACAAGCCGATCAACGGAGCAACCGATCCGGTTGTCGCCAAAAAGCCTAAGTGCGTATCCAACCCGTCAAGTTCTTTATCAATCGCCACACTCATGGCTTTTTCAATACGTTGTTGCAGCGAAACACCGCGCAGACTGCGATCTGTTTTGCCTTTCATCAAGGTATTGCGTTTCCATTCGCGCATGGCGGCGACAAAAATGGCCGACATCGGATCACGCGGCCGGTTACCGATTGCCTCAAACAAGCGATCAAGCGAGCCGCCGGACCAAAAGGCCTCTTCAAATTTTTTCGATTGATTTCTGACTTGGCGCAGAACCGCAAATTTTTCCAAAATAATCGCCCACGACCAAACGGAGGCGGCAATCAATCCGATCATAACCACTTTGGTGATTGTATCGGACGACCAAACCATATCCCACAAGGACATAGATTCCGTTGCGCTTTTCGCAACTTCTGACAGTGCTGCTGATTCCATTTTAATAACCTTTATAAATTGCAATTTATGAACATTTTGGCTCACAATAGCATAAAATTATTAACAGGCAATTAAATTATGCGCCTATCAACCGCTTACGCACAAAAAAAACATCGCGCGATAAAAGGATATTCCTTCTGACACGCGATGTTCTTTATTTTTAGTTCAGAATTTTGTCTTTTAATTCTGAAATGGCGGCACGAACTGCACATATAGAAAAAATATACAGCACCAGAGCAAACACATAGGACCACTCAAAGCCGCCGGATAATATTTCAATCGGCGAAGCGATGGATATTGCATAATATCCACACAGAACGCCGATAACTGCCGTACACAGCTCTTTAAGAAAAGCGTATATAACTAAAAAAGCTATTACAGCTAAAATATTAATCATAACTAATAAATTTTTAAAATCTCCACTCTCCAATGAAGAACATATTATGAAGCTGTTTGGGAGAATTGCCTCAAGCAAATCAAACACCTACCATCAACACATATACTTCATCTTCAAATGAAGACATGATAAAATATCAAACATAATACGTATTTTGGTAATTTTATTCTATCCCCAAACTCCTATTTTGTCAAGAAATTTATGTTTTGCCACGAAGGTTGTTACCCCATAGAATGTCCTTCTCTTTTAGATACAAGCAGACTAGCAACCGGAGAGTTCATATTAAATTTAGATGGTAATGGCCTCTTTTGATCACGGACATATTGTTCGATTTCTTTCAATTTTTGCGGATCTTTATTAATCTCTTCATATATTTGTGATTTTGCATAATCGGTAATGCTGTATATACAACCGACTCCTTTATAACTTTCCAAATCCGTAATCCTTTCATTATTGAAACTGTATACAGCCATTTTGGGTAAGCTATCTTGTCCCATGACCACATTACCGCCTTTATCAAGTTTCGGCGCAATAATCACCTGATGCAAACCGCTACCGCTCACATTACCGACACTATCGACAATAGCTACATAACAGGCATATGGATCTCCATTAGCTTGATTTTGTTTAACAGTCGAACGAATATCACAAAATCCACCGATAATACCTTTTTGCTTGCAACGCTTTTGAAAAGTCGCCGCCACTGTCGGACAGTAGTTTCTGTTTTTGCACTCCGTAAATTTACCGTATTCAGAAAACCCTGTCTCTTGAATTGTCTCATCCATGATCTTATCGGTTAATTCGGCACAGTAAAGCCCCTTATTTTGAATTCCCCAAGCTCCCAATTGAGCAGATTTTCTTCCCTTTTTCTTTGCGGCCACAAGTTCTTGGCTATATTCTGCCAAATTATAGGCATAAGTCTGGGCAAATTCTTTACTGCGCAAAAGATGATATTCTTTTATGGTTTCATTAGTAGCCTCTACTTGTTCTTGATATCCGGAAGGCAAGCTCGCCGCAGCGATATATCGATCACTCCCCGAAATATATGCATACTCTCGCAGCGTCTTTCTATTATTCGCCCCATTACTGTCATTTTTTACTACAGTTTTGGTTTGTTTAGCTTGAGAGGGTTTGCCTTGCCTGGTATTTCTTTTTTTTCCTGGTACTGGCATTGTTTCCTCCTTCCCTTAAGTTTCTTTCATCATAGCATATATTTTTATAATTTACAACTCAGTTTATATGACATTTCGGTTAAACTTTGCCCACATTTCCGCTTATTGATTTTTTCTTTTCATATCATACATTATATTCAGCAAAAAGGAAAAGCCATGAGCGAAAAAAATGACACATTACAATATTTAATCAGATATCTTAAGGAGCGCGGTTATCCGCCGGACAGTTTACTTATCAACTACAAAATCGGCAAATACCGTGCGGATTTAGTTATTGCCGATCCGCAAAAGCACGCCCCGCTGCAAATTTTCGAGCTTAAGCCGATTGAAAATGTCGAAACTTTAAGCGCGGGCAAACAGCGCATGAAAGATTATCTGTTCGAGGCGGAAAAAGTCAATCCGGACATTATGGGATATTTGATTTTTCCGAGTCAGACACAGCCTTTTTTCAAAATCATTGATGTCAATACCGACAAGCCTGTCCGTTTGGAAACTTTTGACTTTACCAATTTACTGAAAAAGAGTCAAAACGCAAAAGAAACCCTGATCAGCAGCAACAAAACGCGCGCTGTCGGCAATTTAAAGTGGGCAACGATTTTGCTTGTGGCAGCCACTTTCGTCATTTTACTGTTTGATGTGTTTAACATTGTAGAAGTCACCGGATACAGATTGTATTTAATTTTAATGATCATCATTTTAGTGTTGCTTCCGTATTACGAAACCATCAAAGTCGCCAACTTCGAACTAACGCAAAAACAAAAAGATGACCGTTCCAAATCTCCTGAATCCGAATCATAAAAAAACAGCCCTCACACAAAGGCAAGGGCTGTTTTTTTATTTTCGATCAACTAGAAATTATATTTCAGTCCGATCATTCCGGTATGATCTTTATAATCGTCGCGGAATGCACCCAGATAGTTGATATTTGCTGACAAGCGATCTGTCAACTCAGCTGTCAGGCCGGCACCGGCTTCAATACCGAAG
Organism: Alphaproteobacteria bacterium; assembly: GCA_017475935.1. Taxonomy (GTDB): domain Bacteria; phylum Pseudomonadota; class Alphaproteobacteria; order RF32; family CAG-239; genus RUG410. The sequence continues at coordinate 9,806 of JAFVEP010000033.1, read as the reverse complement.
CGAGCCAAACGTTTGCCGTGTACGGCATAGCTTGCGCCGTTACCAAGTTTAACAAACGCATTATCACGATTGCTCTTCAGATCGTAGGTAATACCCAAATATGCTTCCGGTCTGATCCATTTACAAGCCAAACCATACATATCTTTCGAGATCTTAACACCGGCAACTGCTGTCAAGATATCCAGATTCTTGCCGCCAATGTTCTGGCCTAAGCCATCAACATAGCCATGACGTTTGATATGGTTATATCTCAAACCGGCTTGCGGTGTTAAATCAACATGTTCGGTGGCCATTTCATAACCGGTCAGGCCTTGCAAGCCATATGTATCGGCATGATATTTACCTTTATAGCTGTTACCCAAGACATGTTTTTTCTCTTTATATGTCGAGCGTCCGTAGCTGACCACACCATTAACGAACCATTCGCTCGGTTTATATTCGCCGTAGCCGAAGATTGTATTGGTGTTAACATCGGTTTTACGGTTGTGTCCGTCGATATCGCTATCATCATACATATAACCGGCACCGAGTTTAACATCAGATGTCAACTTCTTGTCAGCACCGATGATAAGGCCCTTGCTGTCCGTGTCAAATCCATAGAACTGACCGCGTTTATCCAGCTTTGTTTTGCCCATATAGACATCACCCCATACGGAAACATCTTCGAGAGCATCACCAGATGCTTTGCCCTGATGACGGTTTCCGAACGTACCATTAAGCAGCTGCTGATTAATGTGATGATGCAAGCGGCTTGTCAAAGCAACCACATTTTCCTGAACCATCGGAGCTTCAGCCGGTGCCAAATCCGTCAAAGCTTCATTAAAGGCTTTGGCATCATTTTGCGCCAGTGCGGCCAACTGATCAGCCACTGCGGCGGCAACACTGCCTTCAGCGAATTTGCTGCCGTCAATCCAAGCAGCTGCAGCGCCTTGGTTTGTTTCCGAACCGCCGGCATCTTTCGAAACGTCTTCGGCTGTCTTCACCAGACTGATCTTATAAGCACCGTCTTTGCCGTCTTTTTCAAACTTATACATATTGTTATCAAAGCGATCAGCAAAGTTATTGAAGTCTTTGTTATTGGCTTTCAGCAACTGAACGGTAGCTTCTTCACCGACACCGACAATACCTTGTCCGAGTGTTGCGCTCAAAACCGCACCATCTTCAACCGTAATTTTATCAGCCGTCAACGTACCATAATCATCTTTGCCGTTAACCGTAACCGCAAAGGTCGATCCTTCGGCAAAGCTAATGTCATCGGCGTTGACTGCGTTATTGGCAACATCCAGTGTACCGCCGGCATTAACATTGACTTTACCGCTGATATCGTCAGAAGCCGCAACATAGCCGTTAATATTGGTTGAGCCGTTTCCGGTAATCGGTCCGTTAATCTTGCTGTTACCTTCAAGATTAATCGTGCCGTCATTGTTTACGCTAACACCCTCACCGACAGTTGAATCAACAAGTGTGGTATTACCTTGGTTATCAAGATTTCCCTTACCCTCAACATCGCCTTTAAGCGTATTATCGCCTTCCAATTTAACAGTTGCGCCCTCATCGATATCCATGCCGTTATCGATCGTGGAGTCTGTAAACGTGGTCTCGCCGCCGTTGACATTGATTTTTCCGTTACCGGTGATATCGACATCAATCTTATTTTCACCATCAAGATTCATATCGCCGTTATTGTTAATTTCGATATTGCCGCTGATATTACTGTCGTTCACATTAAATGAACCGCCTTCATCAACTTCTGTAACTGATTTTTCTTCACCACTGTTGACCAAATCAACATCGTTAAGTGTCACACTTGTTCCGTCGGCAATATCAAAGCCTTGATTACCGTCCAGATCAACTGTCGACTTATTGCCCTGACCATCATCAACACCGTTAACATTTACATTACCGGAAGTTGTACCGAGATCATCTTCAACTTTATATTCATCACCAGACGAATCGAAATTGAAGTTTTTCTCATCATCGGTATCAAACTTATTCAATTCAGCCAATGTATCCGATGTTTCGCTATATATTTTGTTGCGAATCTCGTTGGTTTTCGCCCAATGCAGGCTGTCTGCTTTTCCTTCAACAGAGCCGACAACCGTAATATCGGTCACATCAACACTGTCTGCTGTCCATGCCCCGACTTTATCCTGCCAGTTCATATCGGCAGCAATGCCGTCTGCGCCTGAAATAGCCGTTACCGTTTCCTGATGAGCTAAATTATCGGCAACTGTCAGACGAGAATCATGCTCTATATTGACCAGAACCAACGCCGTTCCTTCATCACCGACGACCAATTCACGATTGAAATTAATATCTGTCACATTAACCACACCGACCAAGCCGACATTTTGAACTGTCAGCTCATCAGCTGTCTGACTGTCAACATTCACATCCAGCGCATAGTTCAGAGCCGCATTAAACGTGGTGTTATAGAGCGACTTGCCATGAATGTCGTCACCGCTCAAATCAAGCGTACCGCCGTAGACGTTAAACGCCGTTGTAATAGGAGCCAGTACACCGTTTTCGCCTAATTTCAGCGATCCGCCATATAAGTTGATCACATTGCCGTCAACCGTGTGGTTAAAAACGATAGCGCCGCTGACTTCTGAAATATCAACCGACGAAACCGCACCCGATGTGTCCATCGTATTATAAGATAACCCCGATTGATTGATGTTAATAATTGAACGATATATCTGTCCGTCTGATTCTCGTATATATTCACCGTCAATAGCGTCATCAAAAACTATTTTTTGATTAGCCGCCGCATTCATATTAACAATGGCATCAGCACCATGCCAATTGCCACTGTTAGTTTCATTATACAAAGCAACAGGCGTACCGTCGGTCACACCGGTAATCTTCCCGTTTGAGTCAACCTCAAATTCCGCATCGATCACGTTTCCGCTGAAAATGATATCACTGTTTTGTGCAATTAAGTTCAGCGTACCGCCGGCATTCAACACTGCCCCGCCCAAAGAACCGAATGAACCGGACCCAGAATACAGTGTTGTTGCCGCATTGTTTGTAAAACTCGAATCAATGACCGTTGCCTTTCCGCCGGGCGCCTGCCAACCGCCGTTGGCAATCGCGCCGCCGCCAGCAGCATAACCTGTTTCTGAAAAAGCATAATTGGCGTTAAATGTGGCATTTTTAACTACCAATTCACCCCCTTCTTCATTATAAATTACTCCGCCGTATGCAGAGCCAGAAAGACTTAAGCCTGCCGCGTTGTTTTCAAAATTGCCGCTGATTTCGCCGATCATACCACTATTGGCAATCGCCCCGCCGTAGTAGCCGGAATAGTTGCCGCTAAAAATACCGCTGATCGAGTTAATGACTCCGTTTGTGCCATTATAAATCGCACCGCCAAACGCCGTGTGGGTAGTGTAACCCGTAGAAGCAATATTGTCGCTGAAAGTTGAATCGCTGATCGTGCCGATCGTTGCGTTGTTGTAAATCGCTCCGCCTTGTGCAAACCTCCCAACTGTTGATCCTGAATCATTCGACGATTCAACTTTGTTTTCGGCAAAAGTCGCGCCGGTGATGCTGTCAATCGTGCCGATATTATAAATTGCCCCGCCGGCATTGTTTACCCAACCATTCGATATGTTAAAGTTATTGTTGTGAGAGAATGTTGTCTCTGCAATGCTTCCGATTGAACCGCTGTTATAAATCGCCCCGCCGAGAGCAATGTCTCCTCGGGCAATATACTCATCCGTTGCCAACTTGTTATCATCAAAGCTGCTGTTTGAAATATTATTAATTACACCGCGGTTGAACACGGCACCGCCATAATAGCCTGAATAGTTGTTGTTAAACGACGTGCCTCGGATGCTCTGAATAGCACCATTTTCACTGACATAAATCGCGCCGCCGCCCCATCTATCAGGTTCGTCAATATTTCCTCCCGGACCAAGTATATGGTTGTGAGTGAATTCTGTGTTTTCAATGGCGCCGATTTCTGCCCGATCAACATAAATCGCGCCGCCTGCACTCTGACCAGCGATACCAATATGGTTATCTAAAAACTTACCGGAAATTCTCTCAATACTGGCTACCGCATCGGATTGTGAAGGCTCTCCAACTGTGTCAATATAAAGTGCCCCGCCCAATCCGGCGCTACTGGAATCTACATAGTTACCGACAAAATCACCGGTCACATTGCCAACGTTTGTCAGAACAGCCAAAGCACCGCCGCGTGCATCCACATTTTGTGTCGACACATAATTACCGATAAAATTTGCATCTATTTTGTTCATCAAAGATATATCAAGAAACATTTGATCCGAGCGAACCACAAGGGCACCGCCGTACGCTGCATATTCCTGATCTGACACATTTGCTGTCTCGTTTGTTGACACCACATAGTTGCCAATAAAATTACTATCACTTATCCCATCAGAAGTATCATCGTTTAGCGGATAAAAAACAGCACCGCCACCATAATAGCTGCAATAAGGTTCATCCTTAGAAACAACATCATATCCTGAAATATAATCTTTTATAAAAAGGCCTTCAACAGCAGAAGAATCCTCAACTATCGCACCGCCAAATTTAAGATCATTCCCCGTAAATTCTTTATGCTGATTGGTATAGCTTGATGGTGTATACATATAGTTAAATTTTTGCGAACCGATTTCCATTTCGCCGTTTGGATCAAGCGTCCAACTTACATTCGGCGTCAACGCGTTCAAATACGCTTCGGTTATTTCCGTCACTGCTGCTTTCGCCGGCATGGCTAAAGCGAATAATCCGGCATTAATTAAAAAACATTTTTTCAAAACGCTTCTGTATTGATTATTTAATAAACCCAGTGCTGTTTTGCTTAAACGCATAATATTTCCTCCTATATAATTAGTCTTAAAACGATCCTATATTATTTTCGGTACATACAACTGGCAATTTTTGGCTTAGATCCAAAAATTCAGCTGAGTACTAACAAGTAATTAACAAATTGTCAACTATGACTTTAGTAATAGTTTTCTCCGAAACAACACCCGTCACCCTTCCAAACCATCAACAAACCCGTCCCCCCTCCAAACCGCCAGGTTTGGTCAAGGGGCCTCCCGAATCCTAAAAAACATTGAAGATGCCTTGAATTTTTCTCCTTTGTCGAAAAATAGGCATGACTTAATAGAGAATCACGTCATCGCTCCAAAAGCTTACACCACACGAACACAAAAAAGGCCTCCTCACAACGAGAAAGCCTTTTTATTTCAACATACGAATCGATTAGAAATGTTCGTCACTGCGTCTGACTAATTCTTCAATATTCTCAGGCGGCCATCCCGGGGTTTCCATGCCGAGGTGAATACCCATTTTAGCCAACACTTCTTTGATTTCATTCAAAGATTTACGACCGAAGTTCGGCGTACGAAGCATTTCCGCCTCTGTCTTTTGAACCAAATCGCCGATATAAATGATGTTATCATTTTTCAAGCAATTTGCCGAACGAACGGACAATTCGAGTTCATCGACTTTACGCAAAAGATTTTTATTGAACGGCAATTCTTCACGAATGTCTTCCACTTCATTTTCCGGTTCATCGAAGTTAATGAATGGTTTCAACTGATCCTGCAAAATGCGTGCCGACAATGCAACAGCATCTTCCGGACTAACGACTCCGTTTGTTTCAACAACCAAAGTCAATTTATCATAGTCGGTGATTTGGCCGACACGGGTATTTTCAACTTTGTATGAAACTTTTTTGACCGGAGAATAAATCGCATCAACGGCAATCAATCCGATCGGCGCATCTGTTAACGTGCTGTTTGCAGCCGAGACATAGCCTTTTCCGGTTGTCACTGTCAATTCCATATTAATCTTTGCACCGGCATCAAGTGTACAAATCACATGATCCGGATTTTTAATTTCAACATCATGGCCGGTTTCAATCATCGCCGCCGTCACAACACATGGGCCTTCAGCCTTTAATGTTAACGTTTTCGTCATTTCCGAATGAACAGCCACAGCCAATTCTTTAATATTCAGCACGATATCCGTCACATCTTCACGAACTCCCGGAATAACCGAAAATTCATGCAGCACACCATCAATTTTAATTGCTGAAACGGCACCGCCCTGCAAAGACGATAGTAAAACTCTTCTTAAAGCATTACCGAGAGTAAGACCAAATCCTCTCTCCAAAGGTTCAACCACAATTTTAGCTTTATTCGCATTTCCTTCTTGAGTTACATCAAGTTTCGTCGGTTTAATAAGTTCTTGCCAATTCTTTTGAATCACGGGTTTTGTCCTTTTCTTTAGAAGTTAAATATATAAAAAACACACAAATCAGGCCGCCTTAAACGGAGGCCTGATATAGATAAGATATTAGACGCGGCGTCTCTTTCTTAAGCGACAACCGTTGTGCGGAATCGGCGTCACATCGCGAATCGATGTAATTGTAAAACCGATAACCTGCAAAGCTCTGATGGCAGATTCTCTGCCCGAGCCCGGTCCTTTAACTTCAACTTCCAGTGTTTTCATGCCATTTTCTTGTGCTTTTTTACCAGCTTCTTCTGCAGCTACCTGAGCAGCATACGGTGTAGATTTACGCGAGCCTTTAAAGCCCTGCGCACCGGCAGTTGACCAAGAAACGGTATTACCTTGAGCATCTGTAATTGTAACTCTTGTATTGTTGAAAGAAGAATCAACGTGAGCCACACCAGAAGTAATATTCTTTTTTTCTTTTTTCTTTTTCTGAATTGTTGCTTTTGCCATTTGCACTTACCTCACTTATTTCTTCTTATTTGCAATCGTTTTGCGTTTACCTTTACGCGTACGCGCATTCTGTTTCGTGCTTTGACCACGAACAGGCAAACCTTTACGATGTCTCAAACCGCGATAGCAGCCCAGATCCATCAATCGTTTAATATTGGTACCGACTTCACGACGAAGTTCACCTTCTACCAAATAAGCGCTATCAATAACTTCGCGAAGTTTCATAACTTCTTCATCGGTCAGCTGATTAACACGGCGGTTCATATCAACACCCGACTTCGAGCAAATGTCTTGAGCAGACTTACGACCAATGCCATAGATATAAGTCAGTGCGACTTCAATTCTCTTGGCGCTTGGAATATTTACACCAGCTATACGAGCCCAATTTAATCTCCATTATCTCAAAATTAATACATTCAAAAAGTTGATCACCACTTATCAAAATTAAGCGGATTATATTCAAGTTATTTTTAAGAGTCAACATCTTTTTTCACTATTTTTTCGATTTTTTAACAACAAAAAAGGTAGAAATCTTTTTGCAGATTCTACCCCTTTTACTTTAGAATGTCGGCCCGTATTTTGAGTCGGTCATTGTGGTCTCGAACGGCTCTTGATCTGAGCGGTTCTCATCTTTTTTTTCAGTGTCTTTGCTCACATCGCGCCAAATAAGGCAGACACCGCCGACTGCAAGCGCACCGACAGCCAGCACACTCAATGTAATCGGATCCATAAGTTTGGGAATTATATGTTAATTATAAATTAGTTGCCTATATACTACACTATTTTTTGCAAAATGCAAATTTAAAATTAAAAAAAATTATATTGCTCAGCCATATATCCGGTTATTTATTTAAAAGTGTAAAATCCTCTGATTTTTCCGGAAATATTCTTGCAAAAATACATATAATATATTATATCTCAAATTAAGCTCACCGAAAAATTTTGCTGTCATCCTTACATTTTTAATTTGACAACATTATTTATTGGTGGTATATTGAACGAAATTCTATTATGAAGGGAATATAAATGGTAAAACAAAAATCTTTACGCGGCAGAATAGACGACAACGAACCAAATCCGGTAGACGTACATGTTGGAAAACGCATCCGCTTGCGTCGCACCATTTTGCATATCACTCAGCAACAAATGGCTGAAATGCTCGGCTTAACTTTTCAGCAAATTCAAAAATATGAGAAGGGTATGAACCGTGTCGGAGCCAGCCGTTTATGGGATATCAGCCGTGTTCTCAATGTTCCGATGACCTTTTTCTTTGAAGATATGGAAGAAGGCGTCGCTCAGCAAAGTCCGCGCATGCTTAATAAAGATTCCTCCGCATTTTTCGTGGAAGAGGAACATCAAAGTTTTGATGATGATCCGATGAAGCGCGCGGAAACATTGGAACTTGTTCGGGCTTATTACAAAATTCCGAACCGCGCTATTGCCCATAACATATATAACCTTCTCGTTTCTTTATCCAAGTCGAGCAGTAATCTGCCGACCGCTGAAGAGCCGAATACTAACGGTAAAAAGGACTAATTGTTGACTTTGTTACCCCATCACAGAGAGTGCCCTAAATTTTTCGGGCGGCGTCAAGGGCGCACTATTCGCAAGGCAAAAAGTTTTCTTCTTGAAACTTTTTTGCCTCGTTTGCGGTTGGAAAAACAAAAAATATCCGATGTTGCGACCTGCTTTCCGCAAAAAAAAGAAAAGTACTGTTTAGAGATCGGGTTCGGGGATGGCGAACATCTGGCGGCCATATCCGCAGACAATCCTCAAAACGGTTACATCGGCATTGAAGTTTATAAAAACGGCGTGGCCAATTTATTGTCGTTAATGACCGGCATACATCAAGGTGCGGCCGATGATTTGGCGCAGGGCGCCGCGTTACTGGCCGAACGATCCGACAATGTGCGCATTTTTGACGATGACGCCCGCCTTCTTTTTTCATCGTTACCGGATCAGTGTTTTGACAAAGTATATTTATTGTTTCCGGATCCGTGGCCGAAAAACCGCCATGCGGAAAGACGCTTCATCAATGCCGAAAATTTAGCCGAACTCGCACGTTTAATCAAAAAAGGCGGCATTTTACAGATTGCAACCGACCACCCCATATATAAACGATGGGTTTTGGAAAAAATGCGCAATCACCCTCATTTTCGCTGGACAGCCAAAACTTCCGACGATTGGCGCTACCCGCCTGCCGATTGGCATGAAACAAAATATCAAAGGAAGGCCCTTCGCGAGGGACGAAGACCGGTTTTCTTTGAATATGAAAGAATTTAGCGTTTCTGCATTTTTTGTGCAGCAGAACACAAGCGTAATAACGCAAAACCTGTACCCTGCTCTGCCGGATAGTTCGTCGTTTTACAATCCTTTTCGCATTCATACAGCAACTTTAAAGCACCAAGAAGACGATCTTTATTCCAATATTTTAACTGCTGAAGAAAAGCATTTTTTCGATAGAACATCAACGGCGGCCGCAGAGCTGATACGGCTGATTCCATGGTTTTGCCGCTTTCGACTTGCGCCGCACAGTCCAACAACTTACTGAAATGATATGATACTTGCCGCACGATTGTCGCCGGATTTTCGCCTTCATCAATCAAGCGTTTATAAAGTTGCATCGTTTGTCCGGATTTTCCCGCAGCAACGGCATAACATAAATCTTCAAAGCTCGCACCGGCCGCATCGCTGATAACGGAACGAACGTCATCAGCAGTTACCTTCCGGCGCACCCCCATATAGACAGATAATTTTTCGATTTCGCTCCGGCTCAGCTTACGATCGGGGGATAAACGCGCACACAAAACCTGCAGGGCCGTTTGATCCACAGGTTCCAAGCCGTTTTCTTTCAGCATATTGAGCGCCACGCCGGCCATATCTTCCAATCGATCTTCATAACAGCCGACGGTAATAACATCTTCGCGATCTTTAGCCCACGTAATCAAAGACGAGCGCGTGTTCATCGACGAAGACGAAAGCACAAGCAAACTGTCCGAGCTTGTCTGTTCAAGCAGCTTTTTCACAAAGTCGGATAAACCATTATCGGCATTTTTCACCACAACCGCCCGCCGGCCGCC
>JAFVEP010000032.1 GCA_017475935.1 Alphaproteobacteria bacterium | reverse complement strand
GCTTAAACGTTCATCGATTATTGATTGATATTTTTCTTTTTCTTCTTGATTTTTCATAGAGTTAGCTCCTGTATATGCTAACTCTAACTGTTCCGTTTTAATTGTGCAAAAGGTGTTCCATTTTAAATGTGCAAACACAAACATTAAAAAATAAATTGACAAAAAAAATCGGTTGTGGTAAACTATAACCGCTTATGGAGATTATGTGAAATTATTAAGTTATGAATTTGGAGTTGTCAATCAGTCTTGGCTGAACCGATGATTTTAAAATTGCAAGCTGAACATTGAGCATGATCAAAATTGGTAATTGCTTGATCACATGGGTGATTCTCCCGAGCAATTCAACAATTTTAACTTCATTGGAGAGTGAAGAGCCATTAAAAATTGAATATTATGGCACAAGAACAAAAAGCCCTGAACAAGGTTCAGACATGGTGTCTAAAAAGTAAAGAAAATTTGGAAAATATCGGAGTGACATGCCTATTGGTGTTGTTCATTCCGATCGTTTTCGTTGGAGTGGTTCTGGATTGGATTTTTGTCCACAACTGGATTATGTTTCCCATCTGGGCGCTCTTGTGTCCGCGTTTTGCGGCAAAGAGTCTTATTTCCGACGGCGAGTTGTTGGAAGACTATGATAAATTTTGTCGCCGCACGTTGCAGTGGGAAATAAATCTGTTGCCGCGATATGTCAAGAATGCCTTCATAGAGGAAGGTGTGGGCAAGTTTTCTGACTCTGACTTTTTGGCGTATTTTCGAAGAGCGAAAGATCAGGAAAATGCATGGAAGGTTCTCCAGCAGAATGGTCGCGGAAGTCTTCTCTGGAAGGGAGATGATTCTGAACAGTCCTTCTTCTTGATGTACGCGGATTCTCTGAGTGTTGAGCATCTGATAGCCGCATTTGGTCGCGGCATGTCAGTTGTCTTAGCAAGGTATCTCACAAGAGGCACTTTTCCATCGGCCTTTGTGGATTATTTAATCCAACATGGCAACGAAGGAAATGCAAGAGGGTATCTTAGAGAACATGTCAAAAAGCATGGCTTGACAGCGGATCAAATTACACAGGCGCTGTCCACAACCATCAATGTCGACCAGTGGTTGGCCAGCTATGGGCAACGCAATCTGGTCATGACTTGCTCAGGAGAGTCGCCGTTGTGGCAAAAATATTGTCGCAGTGATGCGGTGTTCTTCCCCGAAAATGAAAAACTGATGAGTCGAAAACATCTTGAAGTTTTTTATCAGAGCGGACGCTTTCTTTCGGAGGAGGGAATTGTTCATCACTTAGGTAATTTCAAAAGATCGCCATTCATCGCATCTTTGATTATTCAAACAGAAAACCCCGAGAAGTTGATGAATAATTGTCGGATCAAGGCGTTGATCCAGAGTAACGCTGAACTTTTGAGCGAGTTCTATATGGCGCATTGACAGCTTTAAGGAATCCCGTACGTTTCACACGTACGGGATTCTTTTTTAAAATGTGCTTGCTTTTTTTATTTTTTGTGGTAAAAAGATCTGGCTCGCGTATCAGAGGCGAGTCTTGTGTTAATATTTTGTGGGAGACGAGCCATCGTTTGACCACAAACCTAGAAAAGAGGTATAAAATGGCTAAATCTAAAAAGAAAATTTTAGGCCTGATTAAGCTGCAAATACCTGCCGGAAAGGCGAATCCGTCTCCGCCGGTCGGTCCTGCTTTGGGTCAAAAAGGTTTGAATATTATGGAATTTTGTAAGGCTTTTAACGCTCAAACTCAAAAGATGGAGCCGGGTGTTCCGGTGCCGGTAATCATTACCGCCTATGAAGACAAAAGCTTCACTTTTATTACAAAACTTCCGCCTGTTTCGTATTTGATTAAAAAAGCTGCCGGCGTTCAATCCGCTTCGAAAGAACCGGGGAAGAAGTCTGCAGGTCAAATCACTATGGCTCAGGTTAAAGAAATCGCAACAACCAAGTTGCCGGACTTGAACTGCTCGACAGTTGAATCGGCCATGAATATGGTTAAAGGTCAGGCAATTTCCATGGGTATTAATGTTACGGAGTAAGTCGATGAGCGGAAAAAGATTAGTAAATGCATATAAAAATCTTGATAAAAATCAAGCTTACAGCCTTAAAGATGCAATCAAAATCGTTAAGGAAAATGCAACTGCAAAATTCGATGAAACAATCGATTTAGCAATTAATTTGGGTGTTGATCCGAAACATGCCGATCAAATGGTTCGCGGTGTTTGCCAGTTGCCGCATGGTAACGGTAAAACAGTTCGTGTTGCCGTTTTTGCCAAAGATGCTAAAGCTGATGAAGCTAAAGCTGCCGGTGCCGATATTGTCGGTGCAGAAAATTTGGTAGATTCAATTTTGGCCGGTAAGATCGATTTCGACAGATGTATTGCAACTCCGGATATGATGGGCTTGGCCGGTCGTGTTGCCCGCGTTTTGGGACCGAAAGGCTTGATGCCGAATCCGAAGTTGGGTACAGTCACAGCAGATGTTGCCACGGCCGTTAAAAATGCTAAAGCCGGTGAAGTTCAGTATCGTGTTGAAAAGAACGGTATTGTTCATGCCGGTGTGGCTAAGGCATCTTTCAGCGATGACCAAATTTATGATAATGCTAAACTGTTTATTGAAACAATTATCAAAGCAAAACCTGCTGCGCTTAAAGGAACATATTTGAAGAAAATTTCAATAAGTTCGACCATGGGCGTGGGTGTTAAAGTAGATGCTTCAAATTTGTAATTGTTAAGTTAAACAAAAAAATCCTCTCGCAATGAGAGGATTTTTTTACGCACTTAGGTCAGCATTCTTTCGATGATTGTAGCAAAAACGGCAACCAAACCGCCGGCAAGTATCAATGCCATCAGAAAAGCGATGTTTGGTGAAACAAACCACCATCCGAACACAAGTATGTTCTCAACAACTTTTTTGAAGTTGAGGAGCTTCCAGAAAAAAATCTGTAAGCCCCAGAGAACACCGACGCACGAAAAGGCTATGATCAGGCTATCGGGAGTTGTACCAAACAGCCAATTCATGGTAAAAACAGAGGCTGCGACAATGGTGTAACCGCAGAGCACACTGTACACAACGTACCAAAGCAATACAACGGCTTTGATGAAAATTTCCTTTAGTTTCATAATTTATGTATAATTAGATGATGTGACATTTATATCACGATCATTTACATAAAACAAGAAAAAATTTTTTCTATTTGCGTTTACTTTTGGCGGCGGAATGTGCCGGTTTTTTATCAAATTTGAACAAATGATCGCCCAAGTTTACATCAGACTGCATGTCAAACAAGGAAATCGTTATTTCGACATTTTGCTGGTCAACGACTTTCCACTGTTTGAGTTGGAACGGATGATTATCAAAAATAAGCGTTATCGGTTTTGTGTTCGGCGTTTTTGGCATTTCAACCGTGACAGAGGTTTGCCCGCTGTCCTTGTAAAAATCGGTCACTTTCAGATTGGAGCCGTCAAATTTGATCTTTTGCGTCAAAATCATGGTCGCCGGAATATCTTTATAATCAATGTTTGTAATTTGATCCAGCTCTTGATCGTTATAAACGATGTAATCTCCGTTGCCGACAATCAGCATTGGATCGGGCGATACATATTCCATACGGATTTTGCTTGGTTTTGATATGTAAATTTTGCCTTCGGCCGTACCGCCGTTGCTGGACATCTGTACAAAGCCGGCTTGAAGCGACTTAATGTTGTTGAGATAATTTTCAATATTTGTCAGATCTGTTCTATCTGCCTTAGCCGCAGAAACGAACAAAAAGGCGGCAACAAAACTCAAAATACTGTTTTTCATTTTTATCTCCATATTTATTCAGTCCATGTTTCCCAATGTGTTTTTTCCGGTTGATAGCGCGATTCGCTCGGTTGACGCGCCGGTTCTGCCGGAATGCCGAGCGGAATGATCGCCACAGGACGCATATGAGAAGGAATGTTAAACGTTTTTTGCAAATTGTCAATAACTAAAGGCATCGGTGCTGCCCCGCAAAAACAAGCGCCATATCCCAGATCATGGGCGGCCAGTAAAATGCCGTAAGCGGCAAGAGTGCCGTCAATATCGGCATAGCTCCATTTTTCACCTTCTTTTTCACGATGAAATGTTTTATTTTCATCAACACAAACAATGATAGCACAAGAAGCCTCTTTGGCAAAAGCTGTCCACGGCTGAAGTGTGCGTAAAGAGGCAAGTTTTTCTTTATTCTCAATGACTAAAAATTCCCATGGTTGCGTATTATGTGCTGACGGCGCATATGAAGCCGCCTCCAGAATTTTAACAATATCATCATGCGGAATTGTTTTTTCGGTATTGAATTTGCGTACGGAACGTCTTGTTTTCAGTCCGTTAATTATATCCATTTTTTTCTCCATTATGTGCAGAGGCGGTTATTTTTTCCATATGCGGCAATGCATAGTTTTCAACTAAGAAGCGGATGGACTTATTGACCATGCGGTCACAGTCTATTATGGCATCAAATAAACTTTTTTTATCTTTGCTGAGATGAGTCTTTTCAGCAAGTTTATGATAAACACCGGACAGATCAGTCAGCGAATCGAGAACTTGGGCAATATAAGCCGGAAGTTTTAGATTTTCGCACCCACCCCAAAAGCCTTCCAAAAATCCTTGTTCGATTTCATTGTAACGTTGCGTGCAACACGTCAAAAGATCATCTGAATTTTTAATTTTCGGCAGGGCAATATCATTTTGCAAAACCGCGTGAAACATTTCATCCCATAATCCCATAAAAAATTTGAAAAAGAGCTGTGCTTCATTTTTGGTTTCCAAACGCGGTGTTTTGCCGTCTGTCCACAACGAGGCGATCACATCTGTGGGCCTGAGTTCCTCATTCGGGCTGCAGACAGCACCGATAAAACGCATTTTCACAATTTCGATCGGGGTGGGACAGGAATAGTGATCTAAGAATTTTTTGAACTTATCATCGCCAATATATGTATTTTCACTTTTCATTTTAAAATTCTTCGTATAATATGTCATCAACTGACTATAATTTAATGGAGTTTTTAAAATTGTCCAGTCTAAAAATCAAGATTGTTTGTTTATTTCTGCTTTTTTTAGGCGGATGCAGCCTTGTTAATCCGTATATTGATCGACGACGAAATGCCGGTGCGCAGGATGTTCGTTTGTTATATTCCGGTCCGTCAAGGCCGGAAGCACCGGTTGTTTGCTATAACGCTCTAATCAGCAATGATGACGTATTGCAAAAATTAGCCGATGAAGAGTGCGTTAAACAGCAAACGGGAAGCCGTGCCGAGCTTATTGCAAAAAAACATTTCGAAGGCAAGCTGTTATTGCCAAGCAGGGCGTATTATAAATGTGTAAAATAAAGGATGTAAAATGAACTTATCTTTTGAAACAGAATTAAACAACTTACTAGAAAGTATTTTTCAAAAATTAAACTTAGAAACAAAATATGCCAATGTGAAGGCATCTGATCGGCCGGATTTAAGCGATTTTCAGTGCAACGGCGCTTTGGCGCTGGCAAAAACTTTGCATAAGAATCCGCGTGAAATTGCGGCGATGATTGCTGAGAATTTACAAAATTGTGCCGGCATAGATTCGGTATCGGTAGACGGTCCCGGTTTCATTAATATCAAACTGACGAATCAGGCTATTGCGGAAAATATGGATAAAATATCGGCAGATGCTCGTCTCGGATGCGGTTTGGTCGATGATCCGCATCGTGAAGTGTTGGATTACGGCGGACCGAATGTAGCCAAAGAAATGCATGTCGGACATTTACGTTCCGGAGTGATCGGTGAAGCTATTCAGCGCATTGAGCGTTTTGTCGGCAACGAGGTGACTTCCGATGTTCATTTGGGTGATTGGGGAACACCGATGGGCATGATTTTGGCGGAAATTATTTGTTGCGACGGTAATTTGGATAAAGTTGAAAGCTATAATATTGCGCAAATTACCGAATTCTATAAAAAAGCAAATATACGCTGTAAAGAAGATGAAAAAGCCCGTGAAACGGCCCGTAAAATCACAGCTGCTTTGCAGGATGGAGATCCGGTATTGCGTAAGGCGTGGGAACATTTGCGCTCAGAATCTGTTAAAGCGGTTGAAGAAAACTATCAAAAATTGGATGTCCATTTCGATTTGTGGTGGGGTGAAAGCGATGCGCATCAAACATGCGGTGAAATTGTAGCGCTGGCACGTCGGCTCGGTATAGCGCAACTTGATGAAGGTGCCGAAATTATCCGTCTTGAAGAGGGAAATAAACCGAAACCTCCTGTTATTCTGGTTAAGTCTGACGGCGGCTATACATATCATACGACCGATTTGGCAACAATTAAAATGCGCGTCGATCAGCTGAATGCGCAAGAAATCGTCTATTTTACGGACAATCGTCAGTCTTTGCATTTTGAACAGGTTTTTGAGGGCGCGGAAAAATTAAAAATTGCCCCGCATGTCAAGTTGCAGCATATTGTCTTCGGTACGGTGAACGGAGCTGACGGAAAACCATTTAAAACCCGTGACGGCGGTGTGATGAATTTGGAAACTTTGATCGAAATTTCCAAAGAAAAAGTTCGTCAATCCTTACCAAAAGCCGGTGAGGTGGAAGGTTACGGTGCGGCTGAAATTGAAAAGTTGGTGGAACAAATTGCCGTTGCTGCCATTAAATTTCAGGACTTGAAAAACACAATTGCTTCCGGATATGTTTTTGAGTTAGAGGACTTTGCCAAATTTGAAGGCAAAACCGGTCCGTATATTCAATACGCCGTGGCACGTATTAATTCGATTTTGCGCAAAGCAAAGGCAGCAAATGTGTGCGAAGGCAATGTTATGTTAAGCATGCCTGAAGAACGCGTACTGGCCTTGAAATTAGCACAAGTCCATAATGTTGTTATGCGCGCGCACAGCGAAAAAGAACCGAGTATTATTGCGGATTATGCCTATACGTTGGCGCAAGTATTCAGCAGCTTTTATAATGTTTGCTCGATTATGAATGCCGGTTCGGAAATTTTGGCTTCATCACGTTTGCGTTTGGCTCGACTTGTCAGAGATGTTTTAATTCTGATGCTTTACTTGCTCGGTATTGAGGCGCCGGAAGTTATGCTTAAAGCGGAAAATAAAGGGGAATAATTATGGAAAAAATCGAAAAAAAGGAAAACTATTGGGAAACCGTTTTGCTGTATTTTGCTTCGTTTTTGGTCGGCTTGGGCATGATCGCCGAAGTGGCGGCAAATTGGCAGCAAATTCCAAATGAAGCTAAATTGATCGGTGCGCTTGTGTTGATGATCGTTAATGTTGGCGCAATTGTGATCAGCAAGTGGGCAAAGAAAAATCTTCTTATGCAGGTTTTTACTTGCATCTACGCTTTTTTGATTGCCGGCGTTATCGGGTTGATCGGACAAGTATTCCAGTTGCATTCCGATGTTGCTAAAGGTTGTTTATTCTGGAGTCTGATCAGTTGGCCGCTATTCTTGATCGTT
Source organism: Alphaproteobacteria bacterium (assembly GCA_017475935.1). Classification (GTDB taxonomy): domain Bacteria; phylum Pseudomonadota; class Alphaproteobacteria; order RF32; family CAG-239; genus RUG410. The sequence goes on along the minus strand of JAFVEP010000032.1, from coordinate 2,106 downwards.
CCGCAAATATTATGGCTGTGGATTCCTTTATTCTTCTTTGGTGTTCATTATTTGCCGCCATGCTTGCAATCTTTAATCGGCGAGGGGATTTTTTCGGACTGGAACAGCGTCGGTTCAATGTCTAAATTACCTTTAGTTTATTTAACGATTTCAACGATTGCTGTATATGCTCTGTTTTTAATCTATGAATATTTTGTGTGTGTTCGCAACGGAAAGAATTCGTCATTTATCAATCCGTTAAAATTTTATAGTGCCGTTTTGATGTGGGGACTTTATTGTCGGGCATCATCGTATGCGATGGACAGTACGGTGACCATTGGATTTGTGCGTGAAATTTTGGTTCCGTGTATTGTTGTCGGCTGCATCATTTATGCTGTGAACAGAATGTTTAAACGGGAAAGTTTTATGCCGATATTTTTGCTCGGCGTCGTATTGCAATGGTCTTATGTTTTTGTACTGAACGATCACTCTACACTCGGCGGATTGGTATCATGGGTGAGCGGAATACACTCAACAGATACGGATGGATTACCTTTGATCTTCTGGCTGATTGCATTGGCATATTCTTGGTATCACAAAATGCCGAGGTTGCAAAAAATTTGCGTTTTGGCGTTGATTACTTGGCTGATTTTGACCTTGGAAGATAATATATTCAGCTTAATTCCGTGCTTAATCTATTGTGCAATTATAGCTTTCTTTGCGTATCGTCAGCGTAATAAAAAATGGTTTAATACGGCGATCATAATGGCAGTGTTGCGTATTTTGTTTGAATATGCCGATGTACAAAATCTGCAATATTTCGGAATGTATTTGGTCGGATCAGGTTTGCTGATCATTGTGACTGTTCTGTTTTTAACAAAATACAATCGCATTCTGTGGGAGAAAAAAGATGAAAAATAAAATTTTTGCTATATTGCTGTTTGTTCCGGTGATTGTCTTGGGCGCTTACATGATCAAACTGATCTCTATGAGCCGATTTGAAAAGGTGGAAGTGGCCGTACAAGGTTATGATCCGAAAGATTTTTTCTCCGGTTATTATATGTATTTGCGTCCGGATTGGGAAAAAACAGATTGTTCGCAGTTTGCCGATAATATTTGTCCGCAGGAGGAATTTGAACAGACATACACGTTTTATATTAAGCGAGAACAGTCGGATAAACTGTCTGCAAAGGTTAATGCCGGTGATGTAAAATTGCAATTTTCGTACAGTAAAGGGGGATTTAAGCCCCTGATTACCGATTTGTTGGTTGATGGAAAATCTTTTTTGGAATATTTACAACAAACAAAATGAAATGTACAAAAATTTCTGGACAAATTAAATTGATCATGTTATAGTGCAAATAAGACAGAATAATTTAGATATATTAACTTAAAAAAATAGCACTATGAAAAAGCTTTTATTTGCGGTTGTGCTCCTGGTGGGTGTACTGTCGCTGAACAGCTGTGCTGCATTAGATGACACCGCTGTTGTGTATTATCCGAATACGTATTACGTTCCGCCCACGGTGGTTTATACGTATCCGTACTATTACAGGCCTTACTATCGGCCTTACTATCGTCCGGCGCCTCCGCCGCGCCATCATCGTCCGGCACGTCCGCCGCGCCATCGGAGATAGACAATCAAAAAAAGAGTCTTAAACATGAAGTTTAAGACTCTTTTTTTGATATTTGTTGTTACTAGTCAGATTTAGCCGGGTTTACCGGCGGTATGGAAACATTTAGCACCATAAGGAGTATATAACATATTATATGTTTTGTGCGTTGTAGTTTAGGGTGATGACGGAATAGATAGTTACGGGGTGGATCATAACGGGTTTTCAACGCGGGATGAGTTGGTGTATCAGTTTGCGCGGGACAAGCGCGAAGGAAAGCTTCTCGATTATTATCAATCTCAAGGGATAAACGATAACTATCCGTAGTCCGGTACGGACTTTTGGGGTAATAATGCGGCGGATAACTATGGCTTCGGCAGTTCGGAGATTGAAGGAGATTTTATTTCCACAGCATGTAAAGAACACAGTGGTTGTCTTCTGTGTCGTTGCAGACTTGACAAAGCTGAGAAATCTGCGATAAGGTTAAGTTGCGAATACACAATTCTTGGTGGTT
>JAFVEP010000031.1 GCA_017475935.1 Alphaproteobacteria bacterium | reverse complement strand
TGGAACAGTGATTGTAGACTTGATCTATCAAAACACGGATACCGTGTCGATGATAGGTTTCGCAAAGCTCCTTGAAGTCGTCCAGATCGCCGTACATCCGATCAACGGAGCAATAGTCAACCATATCGTAGCCAAAGCCGTTACCGCCCCATTTATAAAAAGGCGTTATCCAGATTGCATCTACCCCAAGAGATTCAACGTACTTCACGCGGGAGGTAATTCCTTTGAGATTACCATAAGCACCACTCGGGTAAGGATCTGTTTGACTTCCCGAGGCATAAGCAAAAGTTAATGGGTAAATCTGATAGATTACCTCATTGTTCAGATGTTTTTTTGTTGCCATAATAATAAAGTTTAAAATTTATAATAAAATAGAATAATTGTTTTATATTTACTCCCTAGCAAAATTTTGACAAAAAGTAAAGAAAAAACCGCCGACTTCATGTCAGCGGTTTTTGATTATACATTGTGGTGTTGCCAGCTTTCCGGCTCAAGATAATAGCGTTTTCCGTTGTACCAGACTTCAGCACCGTAACTGCTAAAATTGTAGAGACACAGAACTTTTTTGCTTTCATCTTGATTCGTGCGAAGGTAAGGATAGACTTCGTCCCCGTGATACTCCAGAAAATACACATGGCCGTACTCGTTGAAAATACTGTGCTTGCGCTTTTGTATCATTTGACGTGTAAAGTTCAGCACAGAATCTTCCTCTTTTTGGCGAGACACTGCCTGACGGTAGTGAATTGCGGCCGGATGAAGAGCTAACTTGCGGCTCGGATCATCTCGGCTGTCGCTCATTGCAAAACCGGCACGTCCGGCATCCCACGGATTACCGTAATCAGTCCAAACCCCTAACGGATCATTTGTTTTGTTTTTGCATTTTTCAATCGATTGCGGATTGGACAACCCTAATTCTTCTCCTTGATAAATGCAAATACTCCCCGGCAGAGTCAACAGCAAACTGATGAGCATCTTGGTTTTTGCGGGCGTTACACCGGCACCGAACACACGAGACGCTGCGCGCTCCAAATCGTGATTTGAAAATGCCCAATTCAGTTTTTCTCCACAGGCCGAAACATTGAGGTCATCTATAATATTCTGCTTAAATTTTCCCAAATGCTCATTTAGTGCTCCCGTAAAAAAGGCGTTGCAGCGACTTGTTCTAAAAATTTCACAAGCTTTTGCAAACCCTTCTGGGCTTTTATCATAGGAGTACTCCGCCAGTAACGTCTTGGCAACCGGATAACTGTCACACAAATCTTTAAGCCTATTGATAAACAATGCCCCATTAGAAGAATCAATGTCGTACAAGCGCATTTGTACGCCATTGGCATAGGTGGGATTATCCCTTAACTGTTCATCACAAGCATAATGTGTCACAGCATCAAGACGAAAACCGTCAACGCCGAGGTCAAACCAAAATTTTGAAACATCAAGAATAGTATCTTGCACGAGAGGATTGTTCAGATTCAGATTAGGCATTGCCCAATCAAAGTTATGCAGATAGTATTGTTCCCGCGTCGGATGAAACGTCCAAGCACTGCTTCCCAGTGAATCCCAGATAGACAACCAATTGTTAGGCGGATAAATCTTATCACCGATTTTCTTGGGATCTGCCCAGACGAAAAATTCATCATAAGGTTTAATACCTTCTACACTTTTTTTAAACCATTCATGCTTGATAGAGCAGTGGTTATAAACCTGATCAATATAGACTCTAATTTGGTGTGCGTGATACACTTCGCACAGCTCCTTAAAGTCATCAATATCGCCATGTTTCGGATCAATCGCACAATAATCTGTGATGTCGTACCCAAAGCCATGACCACCGGACGGATAAATTGGTGTAATCCAAATCGCGTCCACTCCCAATGATTTAACATAATCAGCCAGAGCCGTAATTCCTTTAAGGTTACCGTAAGCTCCTTTGTAAGGATCTGTTTTGCTCCCCAAGGCATAGTTAAAAGTCAAAGGGTAAATTTGGTAAATCACCTCATTGTTGTAGTGCATAATAGTATATTTTTAATGATAATTAATAATTGTTTAGCATGCAAAAATATAAACCTTGGAAATCCGGAATCAAGGGGAAATAGGGAATATTCACAAGTTTGTACTGATGAGTATACACATAATTTTCAACAACATAAAAGCCCTCTAGAAAAGAGGGCTTTTATGGCGTCAGCGGCGGGACTTTTCTTACTCGTTTGCATTGCTTTTTTTGCAATGCAACTCGTTTCGGTCACTCGTTTTCTAAATTCGCTTCGTTTCGCTATCGCTTCTCGCTCATATAAGAAAACTTCGCCTGTCGTTAAAAATTGCTCATTCAAGAGCAATTTTTTTCCTCCAGCCCACTACGTGGGTTCGAGT
>JAFVEP010000030.1 GCA_017475935.1 Alphaproteobacteria bacterium | reverse complement strand
GGTTTTTTGGTATGCGAGGGCGGCTTGAAGTGGCAGGAGTGCCGGTTCACGCGAGATTTTAGGCGCACGGGGGTGCGCCGGTCGGCGGAAGCCGAAAAAACGAAGCGGTCAAGGAGCGAAGCGGATTGACAATTCTGGCATGGATTGCGAAGCAAGACATAAGAAGCGCACCAAAAGAGCCTCCCGAAAGGGAGGTTTTTTGGTATGCGAGGGCGGCTTGAAGTGGCAGGAGTGCCGGTTCACGCGAGATTTTAGGCGCACGGGGGTGCGCCGGTCGGCGGAAGCCGAAAAAAATGGTATTTTTGTTACAAAAATATTAAATTTTCAGAAAATTTAACGAATGATATTATGTTAATAACTGAAATATGCTATACCTAAAATATAAATCTTTTAAGTGAGTGTGCGCTATGAAAAGTCAAGATTTGAAAACAGTTATGAAACAAAATGCTGAAGAAGCCGCGGAAATTTTAACGGGGGGGGAGTACTCGGAGGCCCAAAGAGAAGACGAACTTCTTCAAATTCGAGAAGATCACATTCAAGAAACAGGCAGACGGGATCCAGACAACAAGGTGCCGGCCGTCGATCGGGGACACCAACACGGAACGATGTTCCTGCTAATCCGGAAACAATGGAACCATGCAAAACAAGAGAAGAATTTTTTGCGTATGCTGAGGAACCTTTTACACAAATTGAAGGAAAAGGGGAAAAAGGACGCCCTGGACAAGTTTATGTTGATAGCGAAGGACATCCGACAATCGGTATCGGGCATTTAGTTGTTCATAAGGGGTATGTTTTGGGATACACGAAAAAAGGAAAATATCATCCACCATCTTCACAAGCTGTTGCAGAATATAGGAGAAAATTTATAGAACTGCCTCTATTGGATAAAAATGAGCGACCTTTAACTGAACAGGAAAAAGGCCTTAAATATGGTCAAATGATCAATATGATGAAAAGCAAAAAACGCGCTTTGACGAGTAATGAAATTGCGAGATTAGATATGGGACATTTGAATGAAGATGGAATGCATAAAGTTTTCAGTACAGATGTAGAATGGGCGCTGGATAGAGCATTAAAAGATCATGGTGATAAATTTTGGGAAATGACAAGATCAACACAGGCTAGTTTGGTGCATGGTTATTTTTGGGGTAAAGGCCGTACCATGTCAGAGTTAGAGGGGAATCCGCAAGAAATAGGATCTCAGATGCCTTGGGCTGTTAGACAAGGTAGGGTTGATCCTAACAGAGCCATTCGCAGACTTGCAGATCAAGCAGCGGCTGATTCCACAGAGGTTGCAAGGCAACAACAGCAAATGATTGAGTTTCAAATCAGTCAGAATCAGGGACGTTGATTTTATTTCAAAAAAGCCTCGCAATGCGAGGCTTTGATTTTCGTTTAGATAATTATTTTTCACCGGCGGCGTATAATTTTGCCATTTCCGGTAACGGAACAGCTTTAATTTTATCACCATGTCCGGCCGCACCGAAGGCAATATAGCGATCTTCGCAAACTTTCTGCATTTCGGCAATAGCCGGTTTTAAGTATTTGCGCGGATCAAATTCTGACGGGTGCTCGGCGTAAAGCTTGCGGATGGCACCGGTCATGGCCATGCGCGAATCGGTATCGACGTTCACTTTGCGTACACCGGATTTGATGCCGCGAACGATTTCTTCAACCGGAACACCGTATGTCTGCGGAATTTGTCCGCCGTAAGCATTGATTAAGTCTTGCAATTCCTGCGGAACAGATGATGATCCATGTATAACCAAGTGTGTGTTCGGCAGTTTGGCGTGAATTTTTTCAATGGCGTCAATGGCCAGAATCTCGCCATCCGGTTTGCGGGTAAATTTGTAAGCGCCGTGCGATGTGCCGACCGCAACAGCCAGAGCATCTAAGTGGGTTAAACCGACAAATTCGGCCGCTTCGTCAGCATCGGTTACCAGACGTTTTTTATCCAGTTTGCCTTCAGCACCGACACCGTCTTCTTTGTCGGCCTTGCCGGTTTCTAATGAGCCGATGACACCGAGTTCGCCTTCAACCGATGCACCGACGGCATGCGCGCGGGCCACAACTTCTTGGGTGACACGAACGTTATATTCAAAAGATGAGGGAGTCTTACCATCGGCCTCAAGTGAGCCGTCCATCATCACTGAAGAATAACCGTTGACAATAGCAGACTGGCAGATATCAACGCTGGTTCCGTGATCCTGATGTAAACATATCGGTAAATTCGGGAACATTTCAATTCCGGCGGCAATCATGTGGCGAATCATCGGATCGCCGGCATATTTGCGTGCGCCGGTTGAGGTTTGAATGATAACCGGTGCGTTGACTTTTTGGGCTGCTTGCAAAACAGCAATAATTTGTTCCATGTTGTTAATGTTGAATGCCGGAACACCGTAATTATGCTCGGCCGCATGTTCAAGAATTTGACGCATTGATACTAAAGGCATTTAATCTCTCCTTGAAAAAATTAAGTTAAAAACTGAGCCTAATATAGGTTATTTGAAATTTTTTGCAAGGAAATTATTTGGTTGTGTTTTGATAAAATTTGTGCTATAAGGGTGATACGTGATTAAAAATATGTGAATTATTAACTTTAAAAACAAAATCTATGCTGAGCTATTGTGACGTTCAACAGGGTGAGTTTGCGCTTCATGGCGGCAGACTCTATTACAGGGGTAAAGTCATTTCTCCGGAAGATCCTCGGGCGATGATTTCGTGGGGAGGAGAGCAAATCTTTGTTTTTCCGATGGATCGTTCTTTGGTGCCCTTTGTTGTGGTTGTCCAAGCTTCTCCTGTCGGGGTGAAAATACACCCTTGTACGGAGTATTCGCTTAAGACAGGTCAGATTGTTCTTCTCGACACGGACGGAAAATGGTACGGGTACAGAACAGAGGGCGGATATGTCTATCCTCATGAAGATTCGGGGTATTTCCGTATTTGTCCGTTTACTCCCGAAAAGAAATGAAAAAAAAGAGCCTTCTTTTGAAGGCTCTTTTTTGTTGGTGAAAAGATTATTTTTCCAAATCTTCACCGGTTTCCTGATTAACGCGCTTAGCCGATAATTTCATCTTGCCGCGGTTATCGGTGCCGATGTATTTAACCCACATTGTATCGCCTTCTTTGTAAAAATCAGAAACAGATGCAATGCGTTCGTTTTTAACTTCGGAAATGTGAACAAGACCTTCCGTTTGTCCTAAAAAGCGAACAAATGCGCCGAATTCCATAATCTTGGTGATCGTTCCTTTGTAGATTTTGCCCACTTCCGGAACAGCAATTATGCCACTGATGATTTCCATGGCTTTTTCACAGTTTTCATGATTACTTGAAGCAATAGAAACCGTGCCGTCATCGGAAATATCGATTTTAGTGTTGGTCTTTTCGATAATTTCGCGGATCACTTTGCCGCCGGAACCAATCACTTCACTGATTTTATCTGTCGGAATGACCATGGTGTAAATCCGCGGTGCCTTCGGTGAAATGCTGTCACGCGGTGCGGCAATAGCCTTAGCCATTTCGCCTAAAATGTGAATACGGCCTTCATGAGCTTGTGCCAACGCGTTTTTCATGATTTCTTTGGTGATGGAGGTAATTTTAATATCCATCTGTAAAGCGGTGACGCCGTCTTTTGTTCCGGCAACCTTGAAATCCATATCTCCGAGGTGGTCTTCATCACCTAAAATATCCGTCAGAATCGCTACACGGCCGTCATCTTCTTTGATTAAACCCATGGCAATACCGGCAACAGGCTTTTTCATCGGTACGCCGGCATCCATTAAAGATAAACACGTTCCGCAAACGGTTGCCATTGATGATGAGCCGTTTGATTCCATGATATCGGATACGACGCGCAGCGTATAAGGGAATGATTCCTTATCCTTCGGTAACATCGGGTGAATGGCGCGCCATGCTAATTTTCCGTGACCGATTTCGCGGCGTCCCGGTGTGCCTAAACGGCCGCATTCGCCGACAGAAAACGGCGGGAAATTGTAGTAAAGCATGAAATCTTGCTTGTATTCGGTCATTAAACCATCAACAATCTGTGCGTCATCCGGTGTGCCGAGTGTGGTCACAACCAAAGCTTGCGTTTCGCCGCGGGTGAATAAAGCAGAACCGTGTGCTTCCGGTAACAATGAAACTTCGCATTGAATCGGGCGAACGGTTTTGGTATCACGGCCGTCAATACGGTGACCGGTGGTCAAAACTTTTTCACGCATGGTGTGATACATAACGTTTTCAATAGCGTCGCAAACATAAGCGTTTTCTGCTTCGTTTTCCGGATCGATCGAAGCCTTGACTTCTTCGGCTAATTGGCCCAATACCGTTCCGCGCTCAATCTTGTCGGTGATTGAAAAAGCATCGTTGTAGCGTGCGCCGTATTTTTCCATAATGCGCTTGCTTAAATTTTCATATTCGGCAGGGAAACTCGGTACATCCCATTTTTCTTTGCCGGCTTCTTGCGCCAAATCTTCAATCATGCGAATGACATTTTGAAAACTTTCGAATCCGAACATGACCGCGCCGAGCATAACTTCTTCCGAAAGTTCGTTGGCTTCGGATTCAACCATTAAAACGCCTTCATGCGTTCCGGCAACGGTTAATTCCAATTCGGATGAAGCTTGTTCTTCAATCGACGGATTCAACAAATATTGACCGTCCTTGTAGCCGACTTTGGCCGCACCGATCGGACCCATAAACGGAATGCCGGAAACAGCAAGAGCCGCAGAGGCGGCAACCATGGATACAACATCCGAATCGTTCTTTTGATCGTGTGATAAAACCGTGCAGATAATTTGTACCTCGTTTTTGAATGCTTCCGGAAACAGAGGACGAATCGGTCGGTCAATCAATCGTGAAATAAGAACTTCACGCTCGGAAGGCTTGCCTTCTCTTTTAACAAAACCGCCCGGAATTTTTCCGGTTGCATAGTATTTTTCCTGATAGTTTACAGTTAAAGGAAAGAAATCCTGATCTGCCTTTACCTCTTTTGCCGCAACAACCGTGGCAATAACTTCCGTATCGCCGTATTTTGCTACAACAGCGCCTGTTGCCTGCCGTGCAATTTTTCCTGTTTCTAAAACTAATTGACGTCCGCCCCATTCCATTTCTTTGCGGCATACTTTAAAATCTATCATATATTCTTTCCTTTCATCTTATACATCTAAAAACCTCACCTGAAATGATTTTCAGGATTTTTAGGGGCGCAACCCGTGTCGCACCCCTTTTTGATATTACTTACGCAATTCTAACTTTTTAATGATTGCCTGATATCTTTCCTCGCTCATGTTCTTTAAGTGATCAAGCAAGTGACGACGGCGGCTAACCATTTTCATTAAGCCTAAACGTGAGTGTAAATCTTTTTTGTGAACATTGAAGTGTTCAATCAAAGAGTTGATACGATATGTCCAAATAGCGATCTGAACTTCCGGACAACCGGTATCGTTTTCACCGCGGCCGTATTTGGCAACGATTTCTTTTTTGATTTCATTTGTAATCGACATCTTTATAAATCCTTTTTATTCAATAAGTTAAAAACACGAATCGGCGTAATTTTACGCTGATCCCAACGAACGAGCGCCACTAAACAATTTGCAAACATCGCCGCCGCCGTTCCTTCCGCAGAAGGAAGGGTATAATTTTTCGGCGACAATCCCTGACCTTTCATTAATTTAGCAGCATCTTCAGCCGTTACAGCGATCTCCGCGATGTCGCGCAGAGACGTTTCAATCGGCAGAAGAAACGATCGTCGATCTTCTACATACTCTATTTTTTCTAAAGAATCCAGTAAAATTTTTGATTTCAGGTCAAAATTTGCACATTTTGTGCGGCGAAGCTCGGTCAAATAGCCGACAGAACCGAGATGTTCAGCCAGATCTTGTCCTAATGTGCGAATGTATGTTCCCTTTGAACATTCTACCCGAAATTTTGCCGAATCGGCAAAACTTTCCAACATTTCAAGCGCGTAAATCGTGACTTGGCGAGTCGGAATTTCGACGCTTTCGCCGCGCCGCGCCCGTTTATATGCCTCCTGTCCGTTTATTTTGATGGCCGAATAAATCGGCGGAACCTGTGTAATGCTGCCGAGAAAATGAGGCAGAGCTTGGAGAATTTCGTCATCGGACGGTCTTTTTTCACTTTGGGCGATGATTTCGCCTTCGGGATCTCCGGTTGTTGTTTTGATGCCAAAGCGCAATACAAATTCATATTCCTTGCGACCGTCGGTAACATAAGGAACAAGCTTTGTCGCCTCACCGAAAGCAATCGGTAAAATGCCGGTGGCAAAAGGATCAAGCGTGCCTGCGTGGCCGTTTTTGTTGGCATGAAGCAGCCAGCGTGTTTTGCCGACCACTTGTGTTGATGTCATATCTTTAGGCTTGTCGATAATGAGCCAGCCGTTTATGTCATCCGCTTTGTTTCTTTTCAAAATTCTCTCCACAAGAAGTTACTTCTGTGCGGATTTTGACAATTTTGCGCCGGCTTGTCAAGAATGAATCATTTCAAAAAAACGGCGGATCTGAAAATTTCGGTTGAATTTCTGCTTTAAGCTTTGTATGATGCACAAAGTTGAATTTTAAAAAAGGTGATGTGATGTCTGAAATTAAAGTGCGCTTTGCGCCGAGCCCGACGGGATTTATGCATATAGGAAATACCAGAACGGCGTTGTTTAACTGGCTGCTTGCAAAAAAACTCGGCGGAAAATTTATGCTCCGCATTGATGATACGGATTTTGTGCGTTCCAAAAAAGAATACGAAGATGCTATGCGCGAAAGCTTGCAATGGCTTGGCTTTTCATGGGATGAAGAAGCACGGCAGTCTGCCAGATTTGCCCGCTATGATGAGTTGCGGGATAAATTGATGCAGCAAGGCCGCATCTATGCTTGTTATGACACGCCGGAAGAATTGCAAATTAAACGTAAACGCGCGATGAGTAAAGGATTGGCGCCGATTTATGACCGGCAGGCGTTGCATTACACACCGGAAGATTTGGCGCGGTTTAATGCCGAAGGAAGACAGCCGCACTATCGATTTAAGCTGAATCCGGGAATAATCGAATGGGATGATATTGTTCGCGGACACTGCCAATATGAGGCGGAAAAACTCAGCGATCCGATTATTATTCGCGAAGACGGAAGTTATTTGTATCACTTTCCTTCTTGTGTCGATGACGCGGATTTCGGCATTACGCACATCGTCCGCGGCGAAGATCATGTGACGAATACCGCGGCGCAAATACAAATGTTTGAGGCTATCGGCGGAAAAGTTCCGACTTTTGCCCATTTGCCGCTGCTGACCGGTACGGAAGGAAAACTTTCAAAAAGACAGGGAAGCTTGGGCGTGCGTGAACTCAAAGCCGAAGGTGTTGAAGCGTTGGCGATTTGTTCGTTTTTGGCAAAACTCGGAACGTCGGATTCAATAGAGCCGTTCTACTCGCTGGAAGAACTGGCGCAATCGCTCGATTTTGCGAAACTCGGCCGCGCACAGCCGAAATTTGATGAACAAGAATTAAAACACTTCAATACGAAATTTGTACGTTCGATGCCGTATGCGTTGGTCAAAGATCGAATAGATGTCGATGAGGAGTTTTACAATGACGTACGTGCTAATCTGACGGTTTTGGACGATATTCGTATATGGAAAAATATTTGCCGCGATGAGGTTGTGCCGGTTATGGAAGATGCGGCGTTTACTTCGGCCGCCGCCGATTTGCTGCCGCCGGAACCATGGAATGAAGATACGTTTAATGCTTGGCTTAATCAAGTAAAAGCTCAGACCGGCCGCAAAGGAAAAGATTTGTTTCATCCGATCCGTAAAGCATTGACAGCGTTGGATAACGGGCCGGAACTTAAAATTATTCTGCCTTTGATCGGTTATGAAAAAGCTTTCAAACGTCTGAAAGGTCAAAAAGCATAGAGGAAAAATAATGACACACATTTATCTGCACAATACCCTTAAACAAAAAAAAGAAGAATTTGTACCGATTGATGAAAAAAATGTGCGTATGTACGTCTGCGGTCCGACGGTTTATGACAAGGCGCATCTCGGTAACGCCAAAACACCGGTGGTGTATGATGTATTGTATCGTTTGCTGTGTCATGTTTACGGAAAAGATCATGTAACCTATGTTTCAAACATCACCGATGTTGATGATAAAATCTTAAATAAACACAAGGAAACCGGAAAATCTATTCGTGAAATTACCGAACAAACATATAATTGGTATATTGAAGATATGACCAAATTAAATGTATTGGCGCCGAATTATCGGCCGCGGGCAACCGAATATATTGATGACATGATTGCCTTGGTGCAAAAATTGCTTGAAAATAAACATGCCTATGTTGTTGAGAATCATGTTTTGTTTGATGTGGATTCCATGCCGGCATACGGGACTCTTTCCGGACGTTCGATGAAGGAAATGCTGGCCGGTGCGCGAATTGAAGTGGCAGATTATAAAAAAAATCCGGCCGATTTTATTTTGTGGAAACCATCGGCGGAAGATCAGCCGGGGTGGAACAGTCCGTGGGGATACGGCCGGCCGGGGTGGCATTTGGAATGCTCGGCGATGAGCTCGAAATTGCTCGGCAATGATTTTGATATACACGGCGGCGGTTCGGATTTGATTTTTCCGCACCATGAAAATGAATACGCTCAGTCGTGCGGCGCTTTTCCGCATACACATTTTGCACACTATTGGGTTCATACCGGCATGTTGATGATTAACGGTGTCAAAATGTCTAAATCACTCGGTAATTTTTATACGGTTGAAGAAGTTCTGGCAAAAGCTCCGGCCGAAGCTTTGCGCTTTTTGTTCTTAACCGCACATTATCATCAGCCGTTTAATTTTACCTTTGAGGGGCTGCAACAGGCAAAGTCCATTTTGGATAAGTTCTATAATGCGTTGCTTAAAAATCAGGATGTTCCTTTTGTTGAGGCAAATCCGAGTGAAAAACTGATTGATGCGCTGTGTGATGATTTAAATACACCGCTCGCGCTGGCTTGTTTGCATGAAAATGTTAACGAACTGAATAAAGCACAAACCGATGCAGATCGTTCGCGCTTGAAATCCGAATTAATGGCAAATGCGCAAATGCTCGGTCTTTTGTATAATGATCCGCAAGCATGGTTTACGGGGACGCAAAATGATGACGAAGCGGCGGAAATCGAAAAGCTGATTGCCGAACGTGCCGTAGCGAAAAAAAATAAAAATTGGGCGGTGGCTGATGAAATTCGTAATCGCTTGAAAGAACAAGGTATCGTTTTGGAGGATTCTCCGACCGGAACGACATGGAAAAAAATCTGAGTGATCAATGTCAGGCGGGTTGAAAGCTTTTTTGCAGAAAATTTTTCTATATGGAGCGTCCGTGTTGTCGATATATGCGGCGGCGCTGTATTTAATCCAAGATCGGCTGCTTTATCATCCGGATCGATTTTATGATCTTCCAGAGGGAAATTTGGCCGTTTTTTCAGAGATCAGTATTAAAGTGCAAGACGGCACAGATGTTTTGGCTTGGTATGCGAAAGGCGATGTGCGTCAACCGGCGATTCTGTTCTTTCATGGCAATGCGGCGCAAGTGGCTAAATTTGCACCGTGGCTGTTGCCGTTTGTTGAACGGGGATACGGTGTTTTGATGATGGAATATCGCGGGTTTGGTAAAGCACAAGGGAAAACAGATCAGAAATATTTTTATGCCGATGGTTTAACGGCTTTTGATTGGTTGCAGAAGCAAGGATACAAGCGTATTGCGGTTTATGGGTATTCGCTTGGGACATCGGTGGCAACGTATGTGGCGGCGAACCGTCCGGCAAATCAATTAATCCTTACGGCACCGTTTGCTTCTATGCGGCGTTTGGTGGCGGAAAAACCGGTTCCGTTGGCGCGGTTTGTCCTTCGTAACGGTTATGAATCCGATTATTGGATAGAAAAGGCTAAAGCGCCGATTTTAATTGTTCACGGCAAAAATGATCGGTTGATTCCTTATCATCATGCCGAAAGATTGTTTAAACGAGCAAAAGTTCAAGACAAAACATTGAAAATTGTTAATGGTGAGTCGCACGCTTCTATCTTCTTAAATGGCGCAAATGTTCCGGTTATTTTGAATTGGTTGGCCGAACGGTGATTTTTGTCTGTCTTTATAAAGAATAATTTCTTCAAAATAGGGTGTGATGGTAGAAATTTCTACGTGAAGATAGACAGGAGTATTTTTGAAGAGCAACCTTCAAGTTGAAGAAAAGTATGGTATTATTTGATTTTTTATCGCCATAAAACATAGAAAGTGCATTTATATTTATCTTTACACACATAGCATGCATCCCTTATCTGGTCAAGCGTTAGATTTTTCAGACATGTTCTTCCGTTAATGCAGGTTTTTTCTCCGTGGTACACATTCGAGGTTCTTATAGGACCTCCTTCTTGATCTGTGATGTAGACTTCCGTTATCCATAAAAAATCGCTGAAAGGCTTGATAGCTTGGTAAATGTTGATACATTGTTCATAAGCATCTTTTCTAATATTCATAGCAAATCCCATATAGAAAGATTGGGTATATAAGGCAAGAAAATTTTTGAAAATATCAAAAAAATAATAAGAATCATTGGTTTTAGTCATTTTTTCAGGAATCCAGTCGAAACTTTCAAAGATGGGGCCAAAATAAAATGTTGCACCAGATGGTGATAGGCGTGTAGGATTAAGTATGTCGTAATGTGTTTTTGCAACATATAGGATGGTGCTGATTTGCTCGCGCTGTATGTTTAAGCGGTGGTGGAGCATGGCTTTGGAATAGCCTGCGATTGAGCCGACAGTCAGCATGCCGATAACGGCGAGCACGCCTAACATCTCAATCATACTTCTTCCGTTCTGCTTGTATCTGCTTGCAACTTTCTCACTCGTGTACCTTTGGTTGTACACGGCGCTCAAAAAAGTCGGCGCCTCTGCACCACACTCTGGCCGCAGGATTGTTGTTGGGGATAGGGCTGTTTTTGTTCTCATGATCATGTTACTTCTTCTTTTGCTTTAAGATTTTGGGAGACCCCGTGAATTTTTCGCTTTGCAAGCGAAAAATAGGGGTGACTTTATCTGTTTAAAAATATTTTTTTTCACATTACCCCCCCGTATCAAAAGTCAAGT
>JAFVEP010000029.1 GCA_017475935.1 Alphaproteobacteria bacterium | reverse complement strand
CGTGTCGGTTTGGCGCGTGCCATTATCAATAAGCCGGAAATTATCTTTTTTGATGAGCCGACAACCGGTTTGGATCCGATTATGGCCGATGTAATTAACGATTTGATTATTGAATCGGCTAAGGGGTTAGGGGCTTCAACATTAACCATTACGCATGATATGGCTTCGGCACGCAAAATCGCTGACAGAATAGCGATGTTGTATCAGGGAAAAATTATCTGGAGCGGTACGGTCAAAGAAATGGAAAAATCCGATAATCCTTATTTACAACAATTTATCACCGGCAATTCACACGGTCCGATTAAGGTGGAAATATAAAAATGGCAAAGAAAAATACAATTTTTATATGTCAAAATTGCGGCGCTCATTATTCAAAATGGCAGGGAAAGTGCGATTCTTGCGGCGAATGGAATTGTATTGTTGAAGAAATTGAAAACAACGATGATTTTTCTAAGATTAACACCAAAAAAGAAGGCAGAATTATTGATTTTGTGCCGTTAAAAGGCACAATGCAGACATATGCGCGTTTGCAAACGGGAATTAAAGAAATAGACCGAGTAACCGGCGGAGGTTTGGTGCCGGGATCGGTGATTTTGGTCGGCGGCGATCCGGGAATCGGAAAATCAACATTGCTGTTGCAAGTGTGCGCCGGATTGGCTTCTCAGTCTGAAGGAAAGGACTGTTATTATATTTCCGGTGAAGAAGCAATTGATCAGGTACGCATCCGTGCCAATCGTTTGGGGTTGGCGGAAAGTCCGGTTAATTTGGCAAGTGCAACCAATGTCCACAACATTATCACCACATTGGAAAAAACCGAGGCAAAAATTGTAATTATTGATTCCATTCAGACAATGTATTTGGATGAGATAGAATCAACTCCGGGCAGTGTCGGACAAGTTCGTGCCTGTGCTTATGAGTTGATAAAATTGGCAAAGCGTAAAGGGTTTGTACTGTTTCTGGTCGGGCACGTTACAAAACAGGGAGAAATTGCCGGTCCGCGCGTTTTGGAGCATATGGTTGACACGGTATTATATTTTGAAGGTGAGCGCGGTCACCACTTCCGTATTTTACGGGCGGTTAAAAATCGCTATGGCGCAACGGATGAAATCGGCGTGTTTGAAATGCAGGATAAAGGATTGGTGGAGGTTGAAAATCCGTCGGCATTGTTCTTGGCTGAAAGGCAAGGGAATATATCCGGTTCATGCGTTTTCGCCGGCATAGAAGGTTCCAGACCGTTGTTGGTTGAAATTCAAGCATTGGTCAGTCCGAGCGGTTATTCTTCGCCAAAGCGTGCGGTTGTCGGCTGGGATTCTAATCGGTTATCCATGATTTTAGCGGTGTTAGAAGCGCGTTGCAGTATGAATTTCAGTGCTCATGATGTATATTTGAACATCGCCGGCGGTTTGAAAATCAGTGAACCTGCTGCCGATTTGGCTGTGGCAATGGCAGTTATTTCTGCCTTAACCAATAAGGCATTGCCGGCTGATATGGTGGTATTCGGTGAAATAGGGCTTTCGGGGGAAATTCGCAGTGTTACACAGGCTAATTTGCGTTTAAAAGAAGCACAAAAGCTTGGGTTTGCTAGTGCAATTATTCCGCCGGTGTTCGGCAAAGATAAAAAAGAAAAAGGCTTGAAAAATTATGACTTATCGTGTTATGAAATAGGTAATGTTCATCGTTTGATAAATTGGTTCAATTAGGAGCAAAAAAAATGGAACAACTGAATAATTTAGACGTCGTATTTTTGATTATTGTCGGAATTTCCGCACTGGTCGGCATTGCACGCGGTATGACAAAGGAAGTGCTGTCCATTATCGGCTGGATTTTGGCAGCCGCGGCGTTGTTTTATTTGGTTCCGGTTTGTGAGCCAGCAATGCAAAAACATATCGCATCAAAAATAATGGCAGATATTGTTGCCGGCTTGGCAATTTTAATCGTATTCTCAATTATTTGGGTTTTAACGGTTGATAAAATTGCCTCAACAATTCGTTCCAGTACTTTAAGTGCACTTGACAGAATACTCGGTTTCGTTTTCGGAGCGGCCAGAGGTGTGATAATTGTAATTTTGATAGCTTTGATGATTTCAACCTTAATACCGGAAGAATCTAAAGAAGGTATGTTTGCTGAATCGCAATATTTTAAACTGGCCAAAGCGAACGCTGAGCCATTGATGAATCTTGTTCCGCAAAGTTGGATAGACAGTGTGAAAGAAAAGAGCGAAAGCTTAGGTTTCGGCAAAGCTAAAGAGAACGAGAAAGAAGCGGAAAAAGCGCAAAAAGACGACGAAAAGGCATCTGAACAGAAAAATGAAAAAAGCCAAGCAACGGATAAGAAAGAAAACTCTGCTTCCGAAGAAGGTAAAGATAAGCTCGGACAAACCTTGGAAAATAACTTGCAAGTGCTGAAAAAGAGCGGTGAAGAATTATTTAATGATTTGGTTCAGCCTAAAACAGCCGGAGAAAATGAAGGCGAGGGAGAAAATATTGAGCCGGATTCCTCGGATTTAGATCGTCTGCTGGATGTTTTGGAAGACAGAATGGTCACAACCGATACACCAACGGAAACAGTTGTTGAAACAAAGGAAAACGTGACGATTTCCGAGGATAAAAGTGTATCTTCCGGCGATAACGCCGCATCGGCAGGAAAAGGCACACCGACACTGACTGATAAGGTTATTGAAAAAGTTACGGAAAAAGTAGCGGAAAAGATTGCCGATAAGGTTGCACCGAAAAATACGCCGGCACAGTAATTCAAATTTATTTTGTCTTTGACAGATATTTGTTTTTAATTTACAGTTCACAAACCCAGGTAAGTTTGTGCTTGAAAAAAAGTTTTATCTGTGATAAATTTGACACATAATAATCAGATGTGACAAAATAATAAGGAAAATTACATGGCAGAGCAGGTTGCAGACGAGGCCGGAAATATACAAGTTGTGCGTGTCGAAGATATGGAACCTTTATCTTACGCAAGGTTGATGGATAGGACTTTGTATAAATTTTTGCACGGCGTTTGGAACTATTCCGACGACCGGATCGGTGAAGTTTTCATAAATAAATTCGGTAAGGGATTTGATTTGAGCACAATTAATCCGGATAACGATGAGCATAAAGCAATCATTCTGGAAATAGCACAAGAAATTCTGGCCGACAGACTGATGAGAATTAAAAAAGAGGGTACCAGCTTGGTTGCCGATAATGTAAATCAGGCAACGGAAGACATGCTTGATATTGCAGATGTTAATCTTGACATATCACAAGCACCGACATCTCTTTGCAAGGATATTTTTGCACGTCGTGTCGGTCATATTCCCGAGTTGAGAGATACATACGAGATTTTGTGGAATGGTCATCGTTTGTTTGATTTGTACAGTGCAGGTGTTGTATCACCGGATATAAACGAAGATGTCTTAAAAATGCAGGATATGTATCGCAATGGTGTTATCAACCGTGAAATATTGGCATCTTATTACTATAATGTGGCGATGGTTTATGAAAAATATTCTATGCAGAAAAACAATGCTCAGGCTGTGTATAAAGAGCATTACAGAGCAGTTGAATTTATGAAAAAATCCTTGAGTAAGGTAGAGTAAAATGTCAGTTTGGTTATGACTATCAAAGATTTTCTTGCCAATGAGCCGAATTATGATCCACAAAAAGTATTGGATGCTTGTCACCGCATTATGGATATCAATTACGATGATCACAGTTTGTATTTGGCTCATAAGTTATATGCCGATACCTTGAAGGAAAGCAAGGATATCAATGGTTTTTCTAATGATAGACGTTCTGAAAAAATATCGGAACATTATCGTATTGCTTTGGGGTATACAACTGCAAAAGAAGATAAGTTGGATATTTTGGAAGCTATAGCAGAGTCTCAAAAGTTTAACGACAACAAGGGGTATGTTGCTACTCAACTTGAAATTGCCGACTTATTGAGCGGGCGCAAACGCATCAGAGCATTGAAAAATGTAGCATATAAAGTACAAAATCCGAAACAAAAGGCCATTTTACTGAAAAGTGCCGTTAATGAATTTGCGGACTTAAGTGAGTTTCGCAGCGAAGATATTGCCATGTTCAAGAGTTTGGATCGGAATTTGCGCCTTGTCGCTGCCGACGAGCCGGAAACGATTAAAATTCTTGACGGATTGCGCAAGAAACATAAAATAAAAGATATTAAAAAACAAAGCAATGTGTTTGCGCAAATGTCTTCCAGAGGTACTGACTTATTCACAAAATGATTAAGGATAAAATGTAAAAAAAAAGAAACCCCCGCGTAAAACGCGGGGTTCTTCATATGCGGCTATAAGCCTTTACCACTAGCAACCCCTGAACGGGGTTGCTTAGCGTCTGCCAGACGCAATCTGTTACTACTTACCCGTAAACGGGTCGTTCAAATCCATTGTCAGCTGTTCGGCGATTTGGTCTTCCTTAAGCTGATTT
>JAFVEP010000028.1 GCA_017475935.1 Alphaproteobacteria bacterium | reverse complement strand
TTGTTTTTTATTTTTTCTTGAGTATATAATTCTTTCATCGTGTGGTCCTTTTTTCTTAATTACCGACTACACGATTCTTTTTTTATTTGCTACTTTTTTCTTTCACTTAAATTGTTCGGCTTCTGTTTTTATTTTACATTTCAGATAGCAACAAATAAAAATGCTTGCATTTTCTGTTTGTTGCTTTTATAATAGGCTTGTCAGAGTTGATGGTCTGACTTAGGTGTGAGAACCTAAATACCCAGTAGCGTCTATGCGAAAAGACGATGTTTTCGCCTGCCGGTCTGAGACTGGAAGGCGGTAAAATAAGCTTTTTAAGTCAATATATCGCACAATAACTACTGGTATTGTTCTCAACTTCCAGTCGCCTTTCATCACGGCGACTAGTTAGTTATTGCGAGGTATTTATGAATAAACAAAACATTATATTCGCCTTGGCAATCGCAACAATACCATTTATATCTTCGTGCAGCACAACCGACTATGGTTTGCAAGAGGAGCAAATGACAGTTGCTAAGGCACAAAAAGAAATTAAAGTTGGCATGTCTTCATCGGCAGTTGTAGAAGTGCTTGGCTCGCCCAATATGGTAACAACAGATGCCGAACAAAGAGAAACGTGGGTTTATGACAAAGTTTCCACGAATGTTCAATCATCATCTTCTCGAAATGGCGTTTGGCTATTACTGTTTGCCGCGGGAAATCATGAAAGACAAACCTCATCAAATCAAAGAACTTTAACAATTATTGTTAAATTTGATAAAAATGGTTTCGTTCGCGACGTAGCTTATAGAACATCATCATTTTAGGAGATGATAATGAAAAAAATATTTAGTATTATCTTACCATTGTTTTTATTGTTCGGATGCGCTTCTTATGATGATTACTATAAATTAGATGAACAGTATCTAGCTCGAAGACAATTGGAAACTAGAAATTTTGAAACTAAAGATGAAGAGTTACTATTAAGTTCCTCTGCGCAGGTTTTACAGGATTTGGGGTTTACTCTTGACGAAACAGAAACAAAACTTGGTTTGATTACAGCAAATAAAGATAGAGAAGCTGGTTCAACAGGTCAAAAAGTTGGAATAATTTTTTTAGCAGCACTTACAGGTACACAGCCAATATATGATGTTCAGCAAAAAATTTATGTTACACTTGTTTCAACAAAAAGTAAGACGAATCAAGGTTATAATATTCGTGTCGAATTTGCACGAATAATTTGGGATAACATGAAAAATGCAAGAGTAGAGAAAATAAGCGATGAAGAAATTTATAAGGATTTCTTCAGTAAATTAAGCCAATCAGTCTTTTTAACTGCACATAATATATAGGAGATGAAGATGAAAAAATTTTTATATTCGTTATGCATATTAACTTTGCTATCAGGATGCGCTTCAACACACAATGATGTATTAGGGACAACACAAACTCAGGTTCAAATGCGTAACTATCAGTCAAGAATGTTTGATACATCTGATAAATCCATGGTTTTGCGTGCCGTTGTTTCAACAATGCAAGATTTAGGTTTTATTATTGAACGTGCTGACGAAAAGTTAGGTACTGTTAGCGGAACATCATACGTTAGAGCTAATGCTTCAAAATTGACAGTATCAGTACGTTCTATCAATGATAAACAAATTGTCGTCAGAGCGAATGGTCAAGTAGGATTAAAGGCTTTAGATAGCCCGATACCTTATCAAAATTTTTTCAATGCGCTTGGACAATCCTTGTTTTTAGAAGCTCATGAAGTAGAATAAAATTTCTCAATCCATGCCTTCACCACAAAACCGCCCCATTCAAGGCGGTTTTTGTGGTTTGTATCTGGAAAAATCAATCTTATTCACATTTTTTCAGCGACATCTATTTTCTTTCAATTCATCATGTGCACTCAGCGAGCGCAACGCAAACCGGCATCGTTAAAACAATTTCCGATCCAATTCTTCCAGCTGATCTATGTATTCGGCAATCAGGGACAGACCGTATTCCCAAAACTCCTCACGGTTCGGACTTAAGCCGAAAGGTTTTAAAATATCGTCATAATCGTCCAAGGCTGTCCGCGATAACATATGCAGATATTTGTCGGCAAAATTTTCCACCTTACCCGATTCGTTAACCTTATACAGCGAATTTACAAAACAATCCGCATAAGAATAGGCATAAACATAAAAAGGCAAGAAGAAGAAATGCCCGACCATTGACCATATATCGGCACTATCTTTGTCGACAACGACATAATCTCCCAGACTGTCTTTCATTTCCTCCACCCAAATCTGACTCAGCCTTTCAGCGGAAACTTCTCCTTTTTTCCGTTCCTGATGCGCCCTAAGCTCAAAAAAATGAAAAGCAATCTGCCGGATTGCGGTGTTAATCATATCCCCAACATTAGAAGCAATCAGACACAGTTTAGCCTTATCATCTTTCGTATTGCGCAGCATAGACTGAAAAACGATCATCTCGCCGAAAACCGAAGCGACTTCTTCAGAAGTCATCCGACTATGTTCATTGAGTGTCCCGTTATGCACACGCAGCTGATGGTGGCATCCATGTCCCAATTCATGGGCGAGTGTTAACACGTCATTTTGCTTTCCGGCAAAGTTTAACATTAAATACGGATGTCCTTCAGCCAAAGGACTGCTGCAAAAAGCCCCGCTTCTTTTACCGTCGCGCGGCGGAACATCAATCCAATTATGGTCAAAAAAATCCTTGGCAATAGCATAAAGTTTCGGCGAAAATTCCTTATACGCATTCAAAACAATCTCCACCGCTTGTTCCCAACTGTATTCTTGATCATATCCGAACGGCAGCGGCGCGTTTCGATCCCAATAATTGATTTTATCAACGCCGAGCCATTTTGCTTTCAGTTTATAAAAACGATGCGCAATATCTTTGTAGTGTTTTTTGACACTCTTGGCCAAAACTTCAACACTTTCGTCGCTGACATCTTCACTCATATTGCGTGCTGATACCGGTGTTTTAAAACCACGTTTGTCATCTTCAATGGCTTTATCTTTCATGACCATATTATAGATAAAAGTCATCAAATGGCTGTTTTCTTTCAAGACTCTGTTCATTTCACGTCCGGCTTTCAAACGTGTCTGCGCCTCTTGCGAAAGCAGCAATTTTGAGAGTTCGGCATCATTATATTTTTTGCCGTCTACCATATATTCAAGGCGTGAAGAGTGTTCTTCGTACAAGCGCACCCATGCATCACCCGATGTAAGCGATTTTTCAAGCAAAATTTCTTCTTCCGGCTCGCTTAATTCATATTTTCTGAAACGCCGCAAACGCTTGATCCAATATTTATAAGCTTTGATTTCTTTATTTTTCAGCCATTCGGAAATTTTCGCCTGCGGCAAATGATTAAATTCCACACTGAAAAAAACCGATGGTTTGGCATAATCCGTCAACTTTTCTTCTATGTTTTGATAAAAAGCAACCGCCTCATTATTTTTCATTTGCGTCACCATATTCAGGTAAGCAAATCCGCCCAATCTGCCGGCTATTTTCGCACGGTATTCTATATCTTTGACGGCCGCTAAAAACTCACCGGCCGATAGTGTTGCCAACTTTCCCTTATATTTACGCGCAAACGACTTTGTTCGACGCGCATATGCGGCCAAATCCTTGGCAATTTTCGGATCATCTGTTCCTTTATAAAGATCACTCAAATCCCAAGCCGGAAATTTATTTTTCATCTTTTTTCTCCTCTGCAATCATCGGTTCAACCGTGAGCACTTCATCGGCTATACCGCCTAAATCTTCTGTTTTTTCCTCTGCAGATTCCTGCACATCACTTTGCCCGTCATGGTCAAACATAATCATTTCGGGATTCAAATTCAATTGTCGATGCGCCTCATCTTCCGCAACCTGATGTGTTTTTTCCATCATATCGCGTTTTTGCTGTAAATCGGACATGTCTTCAGCCGGTTCAAACAAGTAGTTTGACCATGGACGCGACTGCAAACCGTTGAGCCATGCCCCAAAGCCGTTCAAAACCACTGTCGCATTGCATTTTGTATCTTTCCATAAACAACGAAACGTACAACCGATGCTCCCCGGCATACAATCCGAAACTTCCGTCACAAATGTTTCCGTGCACGGAATAAATCCGCGTTTTTGGGCATCTTTTTTCGGCGAAATCGTCAGCACAAGCGAAAGATAGGCGACAAAAAACACCAACAAAAATAGGACGTAATAGTAAAGAATTTTAAAAAATTTTTCCATTATTTTCTTTTCCCGTAATACTGCTCTAACAGCGCAAGCTCCTCCAGAGTATTGGCACTGGCCACTTCCTGCGGATCTCCCTCAACGGCGGCACATTTCAAATGCATTTGCCGAGCAACCTCTATGGCATCGGTCAAATAAAACTCTCCGGAAGCATTTTGATTGCCGATTTTATCTAAAATTTTGAAAAGATACCGCCCGTCAAAAGCCATAAAACCCGAATTACAGAAGTTAATCTTTCTTTCTTCATCCGTTGCATCTTTGAACTCAACAATTTTCAAAAGTTCATCATCTTTCATCACCAATCTGCCGTAACGTGCCGGATCATCGGGGCGAAATCCGAGAACCACAACGGCAAACCCCTCTTCAACTTTTTTCGCAGAACGCAGAAATGTTTCTTTTGTAATCAACGGTGTATCACCGAAAACCACCAAAACCGCACCGTCAAATCCGGCCAGAAAATCTTTGGCGCAATTCACCGCATGCCCCGTACCGAGTTGCTGCGCCTGCACACAGGTTTTATATGGCGCGACTTCTTTTTTAACTTCGTCACCGTCCGGCGAAATCACGGTTACAATATCATCGACCGGAATCTCTTCAAGAGTATCTATAATATGTCTGACCATCGACTTACCGCATACCGGCATAAGCACTTTCGGTTTATCAGACTTCATGCGCGTTCCTTTTCCGGCACCTAAAATAATCGCAGCAACTTTATTGTTCATAATTTTTTCTCCCCTATGTTATTTTTAATCTTTATTTGCTAAAATGCCACATAAATGGTAATTTAATCGTAAATATCGGGGATGATTACATGAAAAATTTTTATCTGGCGGTCATTTGTTTTATCACTCTGGCGGTAAAACCTTGTTTGGCGGAAGTTATCGCCATTACCGATCCGCAGAATTTCAAACCGGAAATCACACAAATTTCCTTACAAGAAATGGCCTCTAAGAATTTACCGGATCCTAATGACCGCGAGGCCGTTCGTGCTTTTTTCAAGAAGAGATTTGAAGAAGCTTCGACCAGCACTGGTATAGATATCAGCAAAAGCGGCAGCGGAGCCGTTAACATTATTCATACACCCGAATATTATGCCGCCCAAAAAGAAAAAGAAAAGCCGATTTTTCAAAAAATGTATGAAGAGGCAGTCAGAACCATTCAGGGAAAAGAAGCTGAAGAGAATGCTCCATCGGCAGATGCGCAGTTTTCACCATCTGAACAGCAGGCTGCAGAACAAGCCACTCGTTTCTTTACGCTTTCCCGCAACGAAACTCAGCAACCTGTGGTCGAACCGGAACGCATACCGACTGTCAGTTTTGCCCTTCCGAGCGGCCGCAAAGTGCTGGCTCCGGCTATGGAACACATTCCGTATTTTCTCAGCTACATAGATATCATGTCCAACGGCTATGTTAAAATTGAAGATACAATCGTCGTTGTGGCGGAAGGAAAGAAGTTTTCGCAAGCAATGCACCGCAAATTTTCTAAATACGTTTATGATAAAGACAACAAATCCAAACGCATTGAACTGATATTAAACAGCGTTACCGTAAACGGAACTGATGTACCATATACCACGGAAGAAATCGGCAATGATATCGTCATTAAGCCGAAACATACACAAAAATTGCAGTCCGGCGTTTACACCTATGTTTTCGATTACATGGTCAATAACAGCTTAAACATAAACAACAACGATGTTTATATGACATGGAACTTAACCGGCAAGCCGCTCAACAGCTTTATCACATCAGCCAATGCCATTGTGACATTACCGAGCGGGCATGGTTTTAAGGGCGTCCAATCGCTCGTCGGACGCTCTGATCATTTATCTGACCGGCGAACCAATATTTTTGCATTGGACAAAAGCAGCATGGCTTTTTCCGGCAATAAACCGCTCTTAAACGGTGAAACAATGAATATTGTTGCTGTTGCAGACCGCAACGCTTTTATAAAAGACTTCAACCGCAGTTTTGCATCTTTTCTGTTGAAATGGGGCAATGTTTTTTATGCACTGATCGGCCTTTTCTTCATTCTTCTGGCCTATGCCCTGTCCTTGCTGACATTACACAAAGAAAAGCCTAAAAAGAACTACAATCCGTCCGGAAACGGCTCTTTAATCCGCCAGATATCCATAGGAAAGTACGACCGCGTTGCGCTGATTGCCCAAATCCTTGATCTTTTCCGCAAAGATGCTCTTGATATCAGCACTCAGGATCAACGTACGGTTTTAAACAAACGCAACATCAGTACCAAACTTTCTCCGACGGATAAAAAAGCCCTGAAACTTTTATTTACAAAAAAACGATCCGTTTTTGAGGTAAATAAGACCACAGCATCTGTCATCAAAAAAGTCGCCAAATTATATGAACGCACCAATAAAAAGCAAATTCGCAAATTCAGCTTTTTACACAATGCCGGATACCTGTCATTCAGCATTTTGATGTTGATTTTAACCGAGATTTTCATCTCTTACATCAGCATCAATATGTTCCAAAGTCTGATCGTTTTATTGACAACCTCCGCTTTATACGCCTTTTATATTTGGATTTTGCGCTACAAATTCAAAAAAATATATACGGTCGTTATCGTCAAATTATTGGCGTTATGCGGAACTTTTCTGGTATGGTTGTTCAGTGGCGTTTACATCGGCATGTTGACCAGCGCAGTTATTTTCATCATGATTTTCCTTATCTTTGAATTTACAAAAATCTTTGCGCAAAGAAATAATTTCTTGGAAGAAGCAAAAAATCTAATTGATAATTACCGCAATTTCTTGTTGGAAAATAAGGAAACGATCGGAATCAGCCGCGATTTTATCAATCATCAGCCGGGAATTTTTGCTTTGGCTATTGAAGACAGTTTTGCCGCCAACGCCGCCACTAAAAAATATTACAGGCTGGATCAGGCAGAAAACCTGCGCCAACAGTTGGTTGGTATTTTATAGGATCAAACGCATGAAATGGCTGACATCACTGTTTTCCCCAAAAATCGAACGTGAAGGATATTTAACAAAACAGGGGCACGAAATCTACTATCGAGCGTACGGCAATCCGCAAGGAACGCCTATTATTTCATTCCATGGCGGACCGGGCGGGGCGTCACGCGAAAAATATGCGCGCTTGTTTGACCTGAAAAAATATTATTTCATTCAATTTGATCAAAGGGGTTGCGGCGCCTCGATATCGGCAGATTTTCTGCATGAAAACACAACACAAAAAACTCTGCAAGATGCTTTTGATATATTACAGCAGCTGAACATACAAAAACCTGTCATCTCGCATGGTGTTTCGTGGGGTGCAACACTGGCGCTTCTTTTTGCCGAAACATATCCCGAAATTGTGCGAAAGATTATTGTTTCTTCTGTTTTTTTGGCGCGGACTTACGATGCCGATTGGATCACGCGTGACAGCATTCGTTTTTACCCCGACCTGTGGACTGAAATGAAAAAACAAATTAACACAGATAACGTGCAAAAACAATATTATGACATGCTTTTTTCAGACAACCAGACCGCGCAAAATAAGGCTTTGTCTTATTTAGGAAGCTATGAATATATGCTCGGCTCTTTGCATCCTCATTTCACGGAACGTGCAGATTTTAATGAACAGAACCTGCAAGAAGCCAGAATTTATTTTTATTATGCGCAAAATCATTATTTTCTGCAAGATGATCAGATCTTGCAAAATGCCGATAAAATCCGCAACATTCCGACATTGATTACACATAATCGCATGGATTTTTGCTGTCCGGTTCAGCAAGCATGGGATCTGCACACGGCACTTCCGCAATCTGTGATACACATTGTTCCCGATTACGGCCACACATCGCCGCTTCTCACCAAAGAAACGAAGCGGCAAATTAAAGCTTTTCTCCGCACGCCGACACACTGACTGTATAATGAAGAATGACGGAAATTTTAATCCATTTCCGCCAAACGCTCTGCCTGATCTTCCGCAACCAGCGCATCAATAATTTCATTAAGGCAATCGCCGGAAACAACATCATCCAGCTTATAAAGCGTTAAATTAATCCGGTGATCGGTCACACGACCTTGCGGATAGTTATATGTTCTGATGCGCTCACTGCGATCACCGCTTCCGACCTGCAACTTACGTTTTTCCGAGTAGCTGGCATCAATTTTGGCTTTTTGTTCATCATAAAGCTTTGCGCGCAAGTGGTTCATAGCTTTTTCTTTATTTTTAAACTGCGAACGGTCATCTTGACATTGAACGACAATACCGGTCGGAATATGGGTAATTCTGACCGCAGATTCGGTTCGGTTAACGTGCTGTCCACCGGCCCCCGAAGCGCGATACACATCAATTTTTAAATCTGCGGGATTAATATACATATCCACTTCTTCAATTTCCGGAAGCACCGCCACCGTTGCCGCCGAAGTATGAACTCTTCCCTGCGATTCGGTTACGGGAACACGTTGAACCCGATGCGCGCCCGATTCAAATTTAAGCTTGGCAAACACATCTTTTCCCGTGATTTTAGCCGAAGCTTCTTTATATCCGCCCAAACCGTTTTCATTGGCATCCAGAACTTCAAAACGCCACCCTTGTTTTTGCGCATAACGCTGATACATTTCAAACAAAACAGCTGCAAATAAAGCCGCTTCATCGCCGCCGGTTCCTGCTCTCACTTCCAAAATCGCATTTTTCTCATCATCTTCGTCTTTCGGCAAGAGCAGAACACGAATTTCTTTTTCCAATTCCGGTAATTTTTCTTTGGTTTCGTAATATTCGGCTTCAGCCATTTCCCGCATTTCTTTATCAAGCTCAGCATCATTCATCATAACTTCGTCATCACGCATGGTTTGCAGGGTATGATTATATGAACGTATGGCCCCGACAACCGGCTCAAGGACAGCCAATTCTTTATTTAATTTAACCAAATCGCCGGCGGAAACGGTTTCTGTCAACAGTGCCTGAATTTCTTCATAACGATTCAGCACATTAGCCAATTTTTCTTCAAAATTCATTATTGCAATTCCTCAATGATATGATCTAGCGAAACACTTTTTTGCGCACTGCTGTCCAAATCTTTAATTGTCACGGTGTTATTCTCCAACTCTTCGGAACCGATGATAACCGCTTTCAAGGCATTATACTTGTTTGCTTTGGCTATTCTTTTTTTCATATTGCCGCTGTAACTTTGCTGAACATAAAAACCGGCCAAACGCAACTGATAAGCTATGGCAATCGCTTTAAGTTCTGCTTCTTGTCCGACCGGAATAACCGCAATCGGTCGCGGCAACGGCACATCCTGATCCAAAAGCATGGCCAAGCGTTCTACGCCGCAAGCCCAACCGATGCCGGCTACATCGCCGCCGCCCATTTGCCCCACCAGTCCGTTATAACGCCCGCCGGCCAAAACCGTTCCCTGAGCGACTAGTTTGTCGGTTGTAAAATCAAAAACAGTATGCGAATAATAATCCAGACCTCTGACCAACTTCGGGTTAATGCGATATTTAATCCCCAAGAGATCAAGCCCTTGAAGAACCTCCGCAAAAAAGCGGCGTGAAAAATCATTCAGACTATCGGTATATACCGGTGCATTTTCAATGACCACCCGATCGCATTCTTCTTTAGAATCAAGGATTCTCAGCGGATTTTTTTCCAATCTGTTTTTACTGTCATCAGACAGCTCATTATAGTGCTGTTGCAAATATTCCACCAACTTGGCGCGATAAGCATCACGGCTTTCGGCATCGCCCAAGGAATTTATTTCCACCGTTACCTGCCCGTCAAGACCTAATTTTTGCAAAAACTCATAAGCCATTGAAATCACTTCAATATCGGCTTGCGGTGTTTCCACGCCGAGCAATTCCACACCAAATTGCGTAAACTGACGTTGTCTGCCCTTTTGCGGACGTTCATAACGAAACATCGGGCCATGATAATAAAACTTCACCGGTAGATTTTGCTGCAAACCGTTTGAAACAAAGGCTCTGACCACGCCGGCTGTTCCCTCCGGTCGCAAAGTCAAACTTTCGCCGCCTTTATCTTCAAAGCAATACATCTCTTTGGTCACAATATCAGACGTATCGCCTAAATTGCGGGCAAACACTTCCGTAAACTCAAAAATCGGCGTTTCAATTTCTTCAAACCCGTATTTTTCAACGACTTGAGAAGCAATATGAACAACCTGCTTTGTTTTTCTTTTCGGTGCACCGTACAGATCATACGTACCGCGCACACTTTGTACTTTTTCCATCATTCACCTTAACTTTTCGATTTTTTTTCATCTTCCTGTGGTGCAGTATTTTGCTCAGTTTCATTATTAATTTCCGGCTCAGCGGCTGTCTCATCATCCGTTGTTTCCGACACATTTTCATCGTTTGGCAATATTACCGGTTCAAAAACAGGCACACTTTGCGTACTGACCTGTTCTTCTTCGGTTGTCATCACATTATTTTCGACATTCAGATACTTCCATGCGAAAATCAACAGAAAAAGCCCAAGCAAACCAAGCAATATATGCCAAATTTTCGGAGATGTTGCCGACACATTAATTTTCTCACCATCATGTTTTTGGCTGGCATTATCCGGATTCGTCAACTGTTTAAATAGTGCCATCATGCGGTCAGCGTTAAGCCCTACATATTGAGCATAGCTACGCACAAAGCCTCCACCGTACGGTGCCGGCGGAAGTTTATCAAACTCCATTTTTTCAATCGCCTCTAAATAGACTCGGCGTATGCATAATTCATTGGCTACATCACGCAAAGTTTTACCTTTTTTCAAGCGCTCATCGTGCAAAATTTTGCCGAATGTTTCTTCCTGAACTTCCTTTGTTGTTTCTTTTTCCATCATTTTTCTCCTCAAGAGCTTTTAACACACATTTTAATCAATTGCAATAGCGTGATCATAAGCATAAGCCGCTAATTGCGATCTTAAGCTTGTTTTTGTTGATTTCAACAGATTACGGATATAATCCGACACATCCGCATAACACATTGTGCGGATCATCTGCTTAACCTGAGCATATGCAGCGCCGGAAACGGACAAGTTCCGATATCCCAACCCGATCAAACACATGGCTTCAAGGGGATTACCGGCCATTTCACCGCAAACGGAACATGGAACTTTATATTGATTGGCTTTATCCACAATTTGTTTCATTAATTTTAAGAACGGCGCCGATAACACGTCGTATCGATCCGAAAGTCTCGGATTACTTCGATCGCAAGCATAAACAAATTGATATAAATCATTTGTACCGACAGAAACAAAGTCGACCAACTGCAATATTTCATCCAGTTGAAACAAAATTGACGGAACTTCAATCATAATGCCGACTTTAACCGCTTTAGCCACCGGAATATGATGCTGTTTTTCATGTTCATATTCCAGCATCAACGTCTCTTTGGCGTCTAAAAATTCTTGTACGGTCGAAATCATCGGAAACATCACGTACAAATCTTTATCTGCGGCCGCTCTGAGCATTGCCCGCATCTGTTGGCGCAAAACCGCACGGCGATCCAATGTAATGCGGATCGAACGCCAACCGATGGCCGGATTATCTTCCTTAATTTTCCCCCAATACGGCAGCAATTTATCGGAACCGACATCTAAACTGCGAAAGACAATTTTTTTATGATCCAACACATTAAATAATCTTTTATATTGCCGTTCCTGACTATCCACATCCGGCATTTTATCCGTCGCCATAAACGTAATTTCCGTACGATACAAACCTATGCCGTCGCAATTAGACGGCTTGATATAGTCAAAATCAAGATCCAACCCATAGTTCAAAGACATATTAATCTTGATTTCATCGGTTGTCACAGCCGGTTTATCCGCCATTTTTTCCAATCGCGCAAAAATTTCTTTACGTCCGACAAATTTTTGACGATATTCCTCAATTTGTTTTTCATTCGGATTTAAGTAGACAACGCCTTCCGCCCCGTTAACAGCGATAATTTCTCCTGCTTTAACATCTTTGAGCACGCCGTGGATTTTAGCAATAACCGGAATATTTAAAGCTTTAGCAACAATAACCACATGCATTGTCGGTGTGCAATCTTCAATAATCAACCCGCGGACACGCTCATAGTCATAATCCATCAAATCTGCCGGCCCCATTGTGTGGGCAATAATTACAATATCCTGATCATGCGGAATTTGTTCGGCCACATTCCCACCGGCCACAAAAGAGCGCAAGCGATCCGAAACATCGCGTAAATCCGATAATTTTTCCTTCAAATATATATCATTGGTGGCTGAAAGTTTGTTCCATATATCCTCATAAACATGTTCTATGGCTGCCTCGGCCGTATATCCTTTTTCAATATCTGCGGTAATTTTTTTATACCAACCTTTGTCAGTGGCAAACATCCGATAAGCTTCCATAATATCGGAAGTATTCCCCAGATTGCTGTTGGCTTGGGCAATTCTGGAATCAATATAGGCAATCATTTTTTGTTGCCCGTCGAATAACTTGGATTTTTCAAGTTCAATATTTTCCGCAAAAATATTAAGCAACTCTCTATGACGGTAATGAACCACCGCACTGCCTGCGCCGTATCCTTTATTTAATCCGACACCGCGCAAAACATCGCGCACCGAAAAACCTTTTTCGCGGATAACCTGATTCCGATACTGAATAAATTCTTTGGCTGACAGAAAATCGCTCAGCACCAATGCCAATGTTTCGGCTAACTCCGTTTGGCTTTCGGAAAAATTCTGCACGCCGCCTTTGATCAACACCAAAACACCGATGACATTACTTAAGCGCAACAACGGAACAGTCAGCCAAAACTGATTATACTGTTCGTTTGCTTCACCGACCAATCTTTTGGTTGCGGCGCATCGACCGACAACATCTTCATCAAAGCGGATATTTGTTTTATAATTTTCCGCATGACAACCGCCCATAAATTCCAAATAATTATCATCAACGGTCGAATAGAGCAAAACCTGCTTTGCACCGGTTGAATCGGCAAATGCTTTTAAGATTCGCTCCACTTTATCAGGCATAGAGCTTTCTTTAGACATTTCCGTACTGATCAGCCTTTGAATAGACAACGCCTCGCCGACAACCGCTGATGTCTGCATTTATCGAACACCTCTGCTTAAATTTTGTTGCAACATTTCAATAAATGTTTATACTATTTTTCAGGTTCTGTAAACTAAAAAAGGAGACTTCAATGATAAATAATTACGCACGCGGGCAAAAAGACAACAGACCTTGGGGAACATGGGAAGTCATTGACTGCGGTGAAGGATTTTGCGTCAAACATATTTTGGTTAACCCTGATGGCATATTGTCTTTGCAACTCCATCACCACCGCGCCGAACACTGGATCATTGTCAAAGGAACAGCCACCGTCACGCTCGGTGAAAACATTTTAACCAAACACGCTGGCGAAAACATATATATTCCGGTTGAAACGAAGCACAGAATACAAAACACCACCCGAGAACCGATGGAATTCATTGAAGTTCAAGTCGGTCAAAATTTAGATGAAAATGACATTGTCCGTTATGAAGATGTCTACGGACGCGTCAAATAATTATGCTGTGCATAACTCTTAGGATAACCGTAAAATCCTCTTGAATTTCTGTAAAGGTTAATGAATCCTTAAACAGAAAACGGAGGATTTTTTATGCAGGAATATAATATCGAAGATATAGCCACGGCAGAAACACAGAATATTATGGTTTCCGTCTGTCGTGAGCTTCTTGACACAGACACGGCGCACAACAAGCTGTGGGGATATTATCTGCGCATTGAAAACAACTCGGCTGATTCGATCACTCTGACCGGCAAAAATCTTTATATCACCGACAATCTAGGCCAAAGCAGATGCGATATCTCTGCCGGTTTTCACGGAGAAATTCCCAACCTTGAACCCGGTGAATATTTTGAATTTGAGGATATGACCGATATCAAAGCCGATACGGCCGTCCTTTATGGTTTTTGTAAAGCGGTCAGCAAAAGCGGAACCGAATTCCATATTGCGCTGCCGCCGATTCAATTATCGGCTGATCTCGATTCGCGCCCGAAAATATATCACTAAAATGAGGTAATGCTATTGTTACCTTTAATATACATGTTCAAATATTTCTGAACATTAATTTCCATGTGTTCGTCAAACGACTTAAACAAGTTCACAACCATTTCGTTCCAGTGCTTTTCTTTATCTTCAATACCGGTATCAATCGGCATAGTCAATTCACGATAAGCCTCAACGGATGTCTGAGCCGAGGCTTTATTATCAATAACACGCAAAACCACGTTCAATGTAGCATGATAGCGTAAACGATCCTTTTGTAAAATCTGCTCAGCTTTCTCTTCTCGTTCGGTCACGCTGGCATCTTTAATGATAAATTCAGCTACTCTGTTTGAAGAAAAATCAACAGCTTCCAAGCGTTCTTTCGCCCAAGTTTTAGCTGTTTTTTCAATCGAAACAGGGAACAAATGTTCAACATTCGGACGGGTAAACGACGGCGTAAATTCAGATTTTACCTCAACTTTTTTAACCATCAATTCAATCGGTTGCTTATTATCAAAGTGCAAGTCGCTGTATCTTTCCGGCGCTGCTTCTTCATTACTTCTGGTTGCACAGGCGCACATCGATAAAACAACCGAAACCACACCCAGCATCTTAAGAAAACTTTTCATCGTCCTTACCCCGTAAAATTCACCTAATCGGGTACAGAATATAAAACAATGATTAACATATATTTAATTTAGTGCTTGACGAGTTCACTTTTATCGAAAGCATAAACCTGTCCGCAGAATTGACAGGTAGCCGTTATTTTGCCGTTTTCAATCATATCATCAATATCTTTTTCGCCCATGGCCGACAGCGTATTGATCAATTTTTCGCGCGAGCAGCGGCAACCGAAATGATAATCGGTGTGTTTAACAATGCGCACTTGATGTTCATGAAAAAGCCTGAACAAAATATCCTCAAGCGGCAATGCTGTATTAAAAATTTCACTTTTTTGCAAGCTGTCCATCAGAATTTTGTTTTCATTCCACAACTCCTCCGGATTTTCGGTTATTTCATGTTCCAAACCGCCTTTTGTCGGCATTTTTTGAATCAAGATACCGGCGGATTTCCATACATCTCCGTCTTTTTGCAAGTAGAGATGCAAATGTGTGTCAATTTGTTCCGAATATTTGAAATAGCGCAAAGCACATTCTTCAAGATTTTTTCCCTGCAGATCGACAATTCCCTGATAAAGATCGGTATTTTTCCCCTGATCTATGGTAAAAACCAGACTTCCGTGTCCGAGCCAATGCGGCGTACTTTCCAATTCACCTTCTGTCTTTCGCAAAACCTGAGCCGCATGCATTTTTTCCTCATCAAATTTCGCACAGGCTCTGACTTTTCCTTCAGAGGTTACATCAGCCACTAGCACCGATATCGGACCGTCACCTTGCATTTGCAAAGTAAAAATGCCGTTAAACTTCATCAAATCGGCCAACAAAACACCTAAAGCCGACGTTTCAGCCACGGCTGCAGCAACGTTATCCGGATATTTATGATGCGTTAAAATTTCATTCATCACATGATCCAGACGCACAATCCGACCGCGGAAAATATTGTTGTCCAAATTAAAAGAAACACATTGATCGTTCATCATTTAATAACCTCTTTTTGCTAAACATATTTCAGTACTTAGTTTATTTAAGGAGAATTTTCAAGTGATTCCGTCAAATAATCCGCCGCCGAATTTCGCTTCTCAAACAAAATACCGCAGAAAGGCGAAAAAAATTACCCCGCAACGGTTAAAAAACATTGCCTTATACTATCTCAAACGCTTTGAATCCTCAACGGAAAATTTGCGTTCGGTTTTGCAAAAGCGCATCAATGCCTATGCTCGTGAAAATCCTGATTTTAATAAAGCCGAAGCTTATCAGTGGACGGAAGATCTCTTAAATGACTTTGAACGTTTGCATTATCTGGATGACTCACGCTATGCCGAAATCAAAATCCGTTCTTATCTCAATGCCGGCAAACCGGCGCGCTATATTCAAAACAAGCTGAAAGAAAAAGGCGTTGACGAACAAATTGTCAGTGCAATTCTGTCTGAACAGGAATATGATCCGCGCGAGATGGCTCTCAAATTTGCCCAAAAGAAAAAAATCGGTCCGTTCCGAGCGGAAGATCAACGGCGTGCATACCGCCAAAAAGACATGGGAACACTTATCCGTGCCGGTTTTGACTACGACATCGTGATGGATATTTTATCGACCACCTGACTCTTTACGCCAAGACAGCAACTGTGACGAAAGTTTCAGCTTATATCTTTCACTTTTCCGCAGCAAAGCACAAATTGTAGTTTTGTATTGACTTATCCAAACAATGGTATATAGTGATCGGACAACATTTAAATTTATACACTTTATACGATCTGTTTTGGAGAATGATATGAAAACTTACTACATCGTTTCCGGTGGCTTTGATCCTATTCACGAAGGCCATATTGAAATGATCAAATCTTCGGCCGCCGCATCTGATGGTGTAATTGTGCTGGCCAATTCCGATGCATGGCTGTGCCGTAAAAAAGGCAAAAATTTCCATTCTATGCAAACACGCCGTGCTATTTTAGAAAACCTGAAAGGTGTGATTGATGTGATCGAATTTGATGATTCGGATAACTCCGCATCAGACGGCATCAGAAAAGTACGCGCCAAATATCCGAACGAACATCTCGTTTTTGCCAACGGCGGCGATCGCGGCAAAGATAATATTCCTGAAGGTCCTGTTTGCCAAGAGTGTCATGTCGATTTAATCTTCGGCGTCGGCGGTGATAACAAAGCAAACTCTTCCTCTTGGATTTTGGAAAAGTGGAACAATAGGTTATGAAAAAAATTAAACTTCTCTTTGATGTCGAACAGTTAAGTGTTGATGGTCTGAAAGGAACCGGCATTGTTCGCGTGTGTGATGTTTTGCTGCACAAACTGTCACAAGCCCCTGAAATTGATCTTTATCCGATCATCACAAGCAAGCGCGGTAATTTTGCCGAATATCTTGAAGCACGCGGTCTGACGCAGCGCTTTGCAAACAAAATCATCTTCATGCCTAAATTGAAGTCAACCACAAAAAATCAAAGTTTTTATCAACGTTTTCGCACAAAGATTCTCACTCGGCTGTACAGCTTAAAATACAATAATGAATTGAAAAAATTTGATGCTTATTTATCCTTGTTCAGCCCGATCTCTCCGGTTGTTTATCAGAGCGGACTGAAAACGTTTATGATCGTACATGATTTAATCCCGATTGTTTATCCGGATGGTTGCGATCCGAAATTTGTTAAAAAATTCACCGATTGGATCAAACGAAGCCATCCTGATGCCTATTTTTGTGATTCGGAATATACCGCCAAGGATCTGAAAAAATTCAAGCCGGAAGCGGCAAATATTCCAATGCATACATTATACTTGGGCGCAGATGAAGAAAAATTCCATCCGATTGCCGATCAGTCGAAAATTGATCTCGTTAAACAAAAATATAATATCAAGACCGCGAACTATTTTCTGGCTGTTTCGGAAATCACTGCACGCAAAAATCTGTTGCATCTTTTGCAAGCCTTTGAAACTTTTTTAAACGATTCACACGATCAAAACATTTCTTTGGTACTGGTCGGGCCGGTGCGCAAAGGCTATGAAGCTGTTGCCGAGCAAGTTAAGGGCTTAAAAAAGTACCAAGATCAAATTATTCAAACCGGATTCGCCGACAACGAGGATTTAGCTCCTTTATACAGCGGCGCCGCTGCTTTTATTTATCCGAGCCTCTACGAAGGATTCGGCTTGCCGATCTTGGAGGCTATGCAATGCGGCACACCGGTTATCACCTGCCATAACACCTCTTTACCTGAGGTCGGCGGCGATGCGGTCTTATACATCAGCGGCAAAGATAAAAATGAAACAGCCATGATGTTAAACACCGTTTATCAAAACAAAGAACTGGCCATTGAGCTGAAAAACAAAGGTTTAGCTCAGGCGAAAAAATTCAGTTGGCAAAAAACGGCCGATATCGTTATTAATGCTGTCATCAATGAAGTAAAGGGAGAAAAATATGACTAAAACAGCGCTTATCACTGGAATTACCGGACAAGACGGTTCCTATTTAACCGAACTTTTGTTGGAAAAAGGCTATGAAGTTCACGGCATCATCCGCCGCAGTTCATCGTACAACACACAACGCATTGAGCATCTGATGGATAATCCGCATCTTCACTTGCATTACGGCGATCTGACTGATTCGGTTAATCTGATTTGCTTAGTTAAAGAAATCGAACCGGATGAAATTTACAATTTGGGTGCGCAAAGTCACGTTAAAATTTCATGGGATTGTCCTGAATTCACCGCAGAAAGTGATGCTTTGGGGACACTTCGTTTGCTCGAAGCCATCCGTGTCAACGGTTTAACTAAAAAAACAAAGTTTTATCAAGCTTCAACATCTGAACTGTTTGGTTTGATACAAGAGCCGATTCAATCGGAAAAAACGCCGTTTTATCCGCGTTCGCCGTATGGTGTTGCCAAATTATACGGATATTGGATCACCGTTAACTACCGCGAAAGTTATGATATTTTTGCTTGCAACGGCATTTTGTTCAATCACGAATCGCCTCGTCGCGGCGAAAACTTTGTCACACGCAAAATTACCCTTGCCGCCACACGCATCAAAGAAGGCCTGCAAGATTGCCTTTATTTGGGCAATATGAACGCTAAGCGCGATTGGGGACATGCCAAAGATTATGTTGAAGGCATGTGGCGCATGCTTCAGGCCGACAAACCGAGCGATTATGTATTGTCAACCGGCACAACCACCTCGATTCGCGACTTTGTAAAGTTGGCTTTCAAAGAGTGTGGAATTGAATTGGAATGGCAAGGTGAAGGTGTCAATGAAAAAGCTATCAACAAAGCCACCGGCAAAGTTGTTGTGGCTGTTAATCCGGAATTTTTCCGTCCGGCCGAGGTTGAACTTCTTTTGGGCGACAGCACCAAAGCACGCACAGAATTAGGGTGGAAACCGAAATATGATTTAGCAGCGCTTGCCAAAGAAATGGTTGCCGAAGATCTTAAACTTGCCCAAAAAGAGAAACTTTTGGCAGATAACGGATACGAAGACAACACACATTATGCCGCTTAAAAAAGGAAGATAACGATGACGATATGGATGGATTTAACGAATAGCTTGATTACAAATCAAGGTAATGTGGTTGGTATCATACGAGCAGAATTAATGCTGGCAAAATATTTACATGCATTAGATCCGTCCATTCGTTTTTCCGTCACCATGAAACAGGGTTTTAAGGAAGTCTCTATCCGTTCTTTAAACTGGCTGTGGAAGAGTAAAAACATTAATGACGATTATATTCGTTTTCAAAAAAAACGTCGCGGGATCATATCTAAGCTATTCGCGAAAATAGATTACAAACTCTACAAAGCATCTTATCGTAGGCAACGTCATCATCGACCGAACGGTATGCCGAAAAAAGAGTTTATTATCTGGCCGTATAAAGACGGCGACGTCGTGTTTTCTTGCGGATGGCTTGGAACAGCCAGAGAAAGTCATTTTGGCAAAGTCAAAACCGCGCTGCCAAACTTGAAACTGGTTTACACTGTTTACGATTTGGCGATATTACAAAGTTCCTTAAAAAGTCTCTACACCTATCTGTTTTCCGCCTTTTCCGGATATTTGCAATGGATCAATAAAAATTGCGATGCGATTATATACGGTGGCAAAACCGCACAAAAGGATACCGAAAATTATTTCAAAGAAAACAATTTAGACATACCGGCCGGATACCCTGTTAAATGGGGAAACGATATCAAAAGCGAAACAAATTCCGACATGGTAGATTTATCTGCACTGGGAATAAAAAAACCATTCATTTTATCAGTCGGTTCTTTTGACGGAAAAAAGAATTATCAACTTCTTTACCAAACTTACTGCGCGGCGCAATTTAAAGGAATTGATTTGCCACAGCTGGTCATTGTCGGCCGGCTCGTTCAAGGACACGATTTATACTCCATGTTCCAAACCAATCCTTATACAAAAGAAAAAGTAAAAATACTTTCGGTTAAAGATGAGGAATTAACTGCTTTATACAAAAACTGTCTGTTTACGGTTTTACCGACTTTATATGAAGGTTGGAGCTTAACTTTGCCGGAATCGTTTTATTACGGCAAAATGTGTGTTTGTTCGGATGTTGCTCCATTGCGTGAAGTCGGAGAAAATTTTGCTTGCTACGTCAATCCGTATCATCCTGCGGAATGGGTAGAAACAATTACCGATTTGGCAAAACATCCGGAAAAAGTGAAAAAATATGAGCAGAAAATTGCCCAAAAGTGGCATTCGGTCAGTTGGCAGGAAGCCGCTGAAAATGTTTACCAAGGCTTGCTGAAAACTAGTCGTATGGTAAAGATAAATAGCACAAAATTATATTATGATTTGGGATTGCTACATTATACCTTAAGCGGCATTCCTCGAACACAGTTGCTGCTAGCGCGCCGTTTATATCAAATACGCAAAGATATAGAATTTTTCTACATGAACAAAGGAGAATACTATTATCTTCCGCCGGAAATGTTGCCGAATTTGTTGAGTGAAGAAAATATTGATTCGGCAGTGGCTCAAGATAAAGCGACAGCCCGTGGAATCAAACAGGAAAAATTACCATTCACATCGGATAGTATTGTGCTGGCCATAGGAGTTGGCTATGATAGCAAATCACAAGAATGTCTGATGCAGGCCAAACAAAAAATCGGCTTTAAAATCGTGTCAACCATATTTGATTTCACTCCGCTAACCGTACCTCAAACCCATCCTCAAGACAGAGTTTGGTTTTACCCGATTTTTTTGAAAAATTTATATGCCCTGTCCGATTATATGGTTTATGGCGGCAAAACTGCACAAAAGGACGGGGAAAAATTCCAAAAAGAAAACGATTTACCGATCATTCCATCTTTGGCTGTCAAGTGGGGAAATGATATTGTGGCCAAAAAACACAGCAAAAAGGAAATGGATCAGATTTTGAAACGTTGCGGTGTCAATGGTGACTACATTCTAACCGTAGGAACCATAGAAGCGCGTAAAAACCATCAAATTCTCTATGATGCGTACTTGGAACTGTTGCGTGATAAAAGCATGAAGAATAAAATGCCGCAATTGTTCATTTGCGGTCATCCGGGCTGGAAAACAAATGATTTTCAACAACAGCTTCGCCAAGATGAGCGTGTGAAAGGTAAAATCATTATGTTCTCACCAACCGATGAAGAATTGGATATTTTATATCAAAACTGCAAATTTACCTGTTTGGCAAGCTTGTATGAAGGTTGGAGTTTGACATTACCGGAAAGCTTAAACTACGGCAAATTCTGTTTAACAACGGACACACCGTCACTGAAAGAAACGGGAGAAGATATCGTTGATTATGCCAACCCGTACGATCCGGTTGAATGGGCAACGAAGATTAAATACTATCTGACAGACAAATCAGCATTGAAAAAGCGAGAAGCACTTATCAAGAAAAAATGGCACAATACGACATGGCTTGATTGCGCTAAAAATATCAGCCATTTTATTGATAAATTAAATAAACAGGAGAAAAGGAAATGACAACACGCATTTTGGTTACAGGAGCATCAGGTTTCGCCGGACGTAAGATTATTCGTGAACTGCTCAAGCAAGACACACAAATATTGGCTCTGGATCGCATGAAAGCTGATTTTGCCGATAACCGCGTTACATTCAGCAACGCCAATCTTTTAGATAAAGAAGC
Organism: Alphaproteobacteria bacterium; assembly: GCA_017475935.1. Lineage (GTDB taxonomy): Bacteria > Pseudomonadota > Alphaproteobacteria > RF32 > CAG-239 > RUG410. Next base: position 3,278 of record JAFVEP010000028.1, on the reverse strand, counting down.
CCTCAAAAAAGACATTACCGCATTTAATCCGACAGCCGTGCTTCATTTAGCAGCCATCGCCTCACCTGTTTACGGAAATGTTGCCGAGCTGTATGATGTCAATGTTCACGGCTCAGAAAATCTGTTGGATGTATTGAAAGAGACCTGCAAGGCGCAAACCCGCGCCATTTTAGTCAGCACTGCCGGCGTTTATGGCAATTCCGGTAAAGATTACATCACGGAAGATACGCCTTACAATCCGCAAAATCATTACTCATTCAGTAAAATGATCATGGAATACATTTCCAAGTCGTATCCCGAACTGGATATTCATATTGTCCGCCCTTTCAACATGATCGGTGTCGGGCAAAATGCCAATTTTCTGGTACCGAAGCTTGTCAATGCATTCAAGACAAAACAAGATGTTTTAGAGGTCGGTAATTTGGATACGTACCGCGATTTTGTTGATATTGATTTTTCAGCAAAATTCTTTGCTAAGATTTTGTTAAGTCCGCATATTGAAGACAAAATCTTAAACATATGCGCCGGACATGGAACCAAAGGCAGCGAAATTATTCAAATTTTAGCCGAGTTGACCGGTCATATGCCTGAAGTTAAGGTCAATCCGGCATTTTTGCGTAAAAATGAGATTATGCGATTAGTCGGTGATCCGACCAAGTGTAATAAGTTCATCGGCCCAGAACTTAAAACTAAAACAGTTCCGGAAATTCTGAAGGATATGGTTGAAAGCAAATAGGAAATCAATAGATGGTTTTTTCTTCAGCGATATTTCTATCTCTGTTTTTGCCAATTTCACTAGGTTTGTATTTTCTGGCTCAAGAAAAGCTGCGTAACTATGTTCTGCTTGCAGCCAGCCTGTTTTTCTATGCTTGGGGAGAACCTAAAGCAGCGCTTGTGATGTGCGGTTTGATTTTGCTCACATATGTTCTCGCGCTGGGCATTGATCGAACACAAGGCTTGACTAAAAAAGCTTTGTTTACCATCGGTGTTTTGCTTAATTTATCTGCCTTGTTTGCCTACAAATACTGGATGTTTTTCTTAAATAACGTTAATCTTGTTTTGGAAAATCTTAATTTTGCGCCGGTCAGCGTTCCGCAAATAGCACTACCGATCGGCATCTCTTTTTACGTTTTTCAAATCATATCTTATCTGGCAGATGTATATAAAGGCGAGGTTAAAGCACAATCAAATTTAAGCGCTCTGGCAACATATGTATCTCTTTTTCCGCAGCTTGTTGCCGGTCCGATCGTACGCTATCAAACAATTGAGGAAGATTTGCATAACCGTACAACCAATCTGGATAATGTATTTATCGGACTGCGGCGTTTTATCATCGGTTTAGCCAAAAAGGTTTTGATTGCGGATCAAATGGCCTTCATTGCCGATACGGTTTTCAATTCTTCACTGAATCAACTCCCCTGCCTTATGGCATGGATCGGCATTATTGCTTACACTTTGCAGATTTTCTATGATTTTAGCGGCTACTCCGATATGGCTATCGGTTTGGGACGCATATTTAATTTCCGCTTTTTAGAAAACTTTAATTACCCCTATTGTTCGCAAAGTATTAAAGAATTTTGGCGACGCTGGCACATATCTTTGTCCTCTTGGTTCAGGGATTATTTGTACATCCCACTTGGCGGCAATCGCAAAGGAAAACTGAGAACGTATCTCAACATGTATATTGTTTTCGGCTTGTGCGGTTGGTGGCATGGCGCAACATGGAATTTTGTTGTCTGGGGCTTATATCATGGAACGGGGTTGGTTGCTGAAAGATTGGCTTTAGGCAAACTTCTTGAAAAAATCGGCCAAATTCCAGGCGGTAAGGTGTTGCTCAATGTTTATACCTTGCTCTTTGTGATTATCGGCTGGGTTTTCTTCCGCGCCGATGATCTTCCGTCCGCCTTGCAATTTTTACACATAATGTTCTGCGGCAACGCCGATGCTCCTCTGAGCAGTTTTTATAATGCTGCTAAACTGATCACATACAGCAATATGTTCTCCGCATTAGCCGGCATACTGTGCTCTTATCCGATTTTCACGGCAAAATATGATAAATTCCGCTATTCCAAAATTGAGACTTTGCTTGTATTTTTACTATTTGTTATAACCTATGTATTCGCCATGACCTCAACATTTTCACCTTTTATCTATTTCAGGTTTTAGAACAAGGATAAGCAGATGTTTCAGATTAATCATAATTGGTACAAAAAAATGTTTATCATCGGGGTTATTTTCCTATTAGTTCTCCCGTTGTTATACCTTTTCGGACTGAAAGATAAAACGGTGACTTACGGCGTTGAAAGCATCGGTGAACTGCCGAGTTTACAAACATCTTCTTTTTCCCAAAAAACTTTTCAATCCGACTTTGAAAAATATTGGAACACCCATTTCGGCATGCGCAATTTCATGCTTAAAACAAAAAACACTCTTTATGACTGGATAAACTTTAGACGCATGCATAAAGGATATTTTGAGGCTATTATTGAAGGAAAAAACAGATATTTGTTCGGCAATTATTTGTTCAAATCCGTTCTTAAAAACTGTTGGAATCTACCCTCTCTGGAAAAGCTGCAACAAGTACATGAACGCGCACAACAGCGCGGTATTGAAATTTATTTTGTGCTGGCGCCGAGCAAAGCATTAACATACTACGAATATTTACCGGAAAGATATAAATATTTTTTAGGCACAAATTGTCACACTAATGAGATTCTGGCTAAAGCAATCCGTCAAATCGGCATTCCGGTTTACGATTCACAACCGATGGTTGAAAGATTGCACGCCAAGAAAGAAATCGAACCATTTCCGATCGGCGGAATACACTGGAATTTATATGGCGCCGGCATGGCTGTAAAAGAATCGGCTGAAACATTTCAATGGGGAAACATTCATATCGATCGCATTGAAACAAATAATCAAGCCTATTCTTCGGAGCAAGATTTGACTCGTTTGCAAAACATTTTTTTCACCAAACATAATGATAAAATATTTTACAAACCGATTTTTCACTCAGATTTCAAACTTTCAGGATCAACGGTTATCATCGGGGACAGTTACTCCAACGAATATACTCTTTCTTTTCAAAATGCCGGCATAAGCGAAGAAAATGCTCTGATTCACTATGCAAATGAACCATGACCTAGTTCAGAAACATGTGAGACTCAAAATAGGATAAAAGTTGCAAGACTTTTGAAGAAGAGATACAAAGAAATCACTTCTATAAGAGGTTAAAATGCAACAAAAATATGAAATACAAAACTTACAAAAGAAAGTAG
>JAFVEP010000027.1 GCA_017475935.1 Alphaproteobacteria bacterium | reverse complement strand
TAAACGTCAGCTTATGGCGGCCGGTTTCCAAAAAATCATTTTCTTTTACCAACACAAATTCATCATCTTTCAGCGGCGTATCAAAAAATTGCCCGATCATCTTTTTGGTTTGCAAATTGCAGACAATTTTAACTTCCGGATATATGCGTTTGATATTGGCAATTTCGGCACAATGATCCGGTTCCATGTGGTTAATAATCATATAGTCCAGCGTCCGACCGGAAAGTGCGGCGCGCAAATTTTCAAAAAATTGCCGGCTCACAGACGAATCTACCGTATCCAACAGCACGGTTTTATCATCCGTCAGCAAATACGAATTATACGAAATCCCCTGCGGAATCGGATATACGTTTTCAAACAAAGCCAAGCGATGATCGCTGGCACCAATCCAAAATAAATCGTCCGTAACCTTGCGAATGTTGTGCATTTTAATCTCCTTTAAATTTTTGTTGAGCTCACTATGCAATATAACAACGCAAATGTAAAGAAAAAAGGCTCGGGATTTGCTCCCAAGCCTTTTAACGTTAGTTTTCCGCAGGTTCTGAATCAGCTGCGTCTTCAATCATCTGCTTCTCGGTTTTTGAATACACACCGTATTCGCGCAAACCGGATACAACCAGGAAGATAGACACGCCGGCATGCAGGAAAAACCAGTCCACTTCCTTGATGCTTTCAATGAAAGGAATCAAGAGAATGTTGACGGCATATCCGCATACCAGACACCAGCCGACGGCCGGCACCCAAAGTTTTTCTTTCAAAATCTCTTCGGGTGTGTTCTTCTTTGTGCCGGAAATCGTTAAGTCGTTAAGATACTTGTACCTTGTTAAGACGTACTTTCTGGTAGCCTCAAGACCGATGATAATACCGGCGGACTCAAGAAGTTCCTCATAGTCGATTACCTTGCACCACTCGGAAAAAATCGGCGCAATGACGCAATCGATAAAGAAACCGAGTGCCACCACCGCACCAAGCGCAATTACCCACAGATGCGATGTTTGGACACGCACATCCGTATTCATGATTCTTTCAAACTTCTCTTTCATAATGATAAGTTTTTAATAATTAAACACTAATTATCTATCTCTGACCACAGCTTATAAGTTTTTGGAAATTATGTCAAGATATTTTTTTGCATTTTTAAAAACGCGGAAGGCATCCCTATCAAGGAATGCCTTCTGTGCTGCAATCAGATGTGTCTTTCAATCACATCAACGAAATCTCCGATTGTTGACGCCTTGCCCCATTCTTCATCCTTGGCGGTGAATTGGAGCATGCTCTCCATATCGTTAATCATTTCAACCTTTGAAAAACTGTCAAATATTTCTGACAGTCCCGTGCTTTCTGAAACTTTTTGTTCCGGAATAAGCAGGTTTTTTCTTTCCATCTCCTCCTCTAGAAGAGTGAAAATTTCTTTGCGATTTTTTGTTTTCATCTGGTTTTGGGTTTTGTTTAAATCTTTGGTAAACGTTGTAAAGCTCCGGATTATCATCAATGATTTCCTTAGCTTCGCCCTTAAAGACACCTTTATCCTTTTCCCAACGCAACATCATATCAAATCTGGCCGGATAGCCGTCTTTCAAAAAATGCAACACAACCTCCGGCGCTAACCGGTGCCCCGTTTCATAAAAAATCAGGTGCTGTTTTACATTCATAACCTTTTGCGCTTCGGGATAGATAATCTTGGTGCTTTTGCAAAAGTTACGCCACGTCCGAACATCGCCGTTTTTGCTCTGTTCTCTAACGTAAAGACGTTGTTGAAAAGCCTCAATCGCAGGTTCAATACGATCAAACCAAACCTTTGTTGCCCACGCCGGTCCCTGAAAATCACGAAGTTTTTCCAGAAATTCTTTGTCCATCCTATAAGCACGAACATAATCTGCCAAATACTCCGTCAACGGAAACTTCTGACAATCCGGATTGCTTTCCAAAACTTCGCACATTGCCAAGTTTATCAGCGTTGTCGCAACATTCATTCCAAACGGGCCGAATGGCAAAAACTTGCGTAATTCACGAACATTCTTGCCCAAAAACAATGATGTAATTACAGCATCGCTCGGGCGGCGGAATTCGTAAATTTGCTCTCTGATAAGTTGATTGTTTTTTTGGGTTTTAAAAAGCATGTCTACTGCTTCAATATCCAGCTTTCGGAGCATTTCGCCGGTTGTATCATATTCCAGATAATACCTTGCCTGTTGACGCGGACTGTATTGTCTTATATCAACATACGACATCCAAAATTTGTTCCGACTGAACGGCATTAAGTTTGCCAAGAATCTGTAGAATGCTTTCAACTTTTTGCCGCTTCCGCTCCAAGTGTAGATAAACTCAGAGGCTTCTTGCGGTGAAAACCAATTCCAAAAAAACATTGTCAGAGGGTTAGCAACAAATATTGCCATAACCCAATACAAAAAACCGCTGTTTGCGTGAATCAGCGCCTTCCCCACGTCCGTGGAGAAGAAAAAGTTTCTAATTTTCCCCATAGGCAAAAATTTAGATGCCCCTGTTCCCATAGAGGCTAATAAGAAAAATTGTTCGGGAAACTTGAATAATCAACGAACAATTGACCTCAAAGAATATATGGGATTCAACAGAAACTTTCTTGTTTGCGCATAGTTCAAACAAACATTCAATAATCCGTCAATAATCAGCATAATTCTTCAAAATCTCTTCTATTTTATTTTTTTATACAATATTTGTCAATATATTTTTGAAATTTTCTTTCTTTTTACAAAAAAACACTTGCATTTTACAATAAAACAAGTTAGAAGAATAAGCGAATTTACGGTCCCATCGTCTAGTGGTTAGGACGCGGTCCTCTCAAGGCTGCAACCCGATTTCAAATCTCGTTGGGATCACCAATAAACAAAAGCGACTTAATGTCGCTTTTTTTGTTGGTGATGCGCAGTTTACTTATTGAACCGGTGAGCGACAGCGAAAATCGGTGAAATTAGTAAACAAGTGACCGAAGCGCAGTTGTTGAGCGATATTATCGCGAAACTTACGAAGCAAGACACCAATAAAAAAGCTCCCCTGAAATGGGGAGTTTTTTATTGGTATCCGCAAATGCTATTCGAGATTTGAACGAGGTACGAGCCGAAGGAAAGAAAAATGTCCGGTGGACATTTTTA
>JAFVEP010000026.1 GCA_017475935.1 Alphaproteobacteria bacterium | reverse complement strand
TTCACAGCCTTTTTCGCGGCCGTCTTCTTAGCTGTCGACTTCACAGCATTTTTCGCGGCCGTCTTCTTAGCTGTCGACTTCACAGCCTTTTTCGCGGCCGTCTTTTTCGCCGCCTTTTTCTTCGTTGTTTTTTTCGTTTTCTTTTTACCCGACTTCAATGCGGCTTGCGCACGCGAAACATTGAGCGCATTTTCCAAATCTTTTTCATCGCACAACCCGACGGCAACCGGATTTCTCGGTTTTAAGTTCGCCATATCGGCATATTCACCGTTACGAATTTTATTAATGGTCGGTTTGGTTGTGCCAACCAATTTACAAATTTGAGAATCGATAATTTCCGGACAATTTTTCAAAATCCACAAAATAGCAGCCGGCTTTTCACTTCTTTGACGCGGTGACAGCACTTTTTTCGCCTTTGCGTTACGCTCTTTAACATTGTTTTCCAGAACATTTGCCTGCAAATCAGCGGCGGCATCGGCTTCGCAGCGATGAATTTCATCCCAACTGAGCTGACCATTATTGATCGGGCTTAAACCGACAATATTATACGCAACATCACCATCGGCAATGGCCTGAATTTCGAGTTCATGAATTTCACAAAATTTTGAAATTTGGCGAAATGTAAGTGTAGTATTTTCAACAAGCCAAACAGCCGTGGCTTTCGGCATCAAAGGAGCTGTCATATCTTTATCCTTTCAAATGATTCTGACGATATTTTCACAATAAACAAGCTTTTTTCAATATACAAGATTTTTTTTCCATATAAGCACAAATGCCTGCGAATCACCCGCAGGCATTTCGCATGAGCATAAGCCTATTAATGATCTTTAAAGCCGAAAGCAGCAAATTTGCTGTTAAACTTACCAACCTGACCGCCGTTATCAACAATACGACGAACGCCCGTCCACGCCGGATGCGATTTCGGATCAATATCCAACGTCATTTTGTCACCGGCTTTGCCCCAGGTTGACTTTGTTTTAACTTCCGTACCATCTGTCATCACATAAGTAATCTCGTGATAATCAGGGTGAATTCCTTTTTTCATTACACTCTCCATAAATCAAACATTTTTTGCCTTTATACATTAAGAGAACAAAATACGCAAGTATTATTTTCAGTATTTTTTAATTTTTTTATTTCAGCCGTTTATCCTGACTGTTACAAAAGTCATAAACAGGGCATTTTTCGCACAGTGGTTTTTGCGCTTTGCAAATATAACGCCCGAACAGCACCAGCCAATGATTGGTATTTTTAATAATTTCCGGCGGCAACGCTTCAACCAAATCATTTTCAATTTCGAGCGGTGTTTTTCCGTTACTGAAATCAAGCCGATGAGCAATCCGCATCACATGTGTATCAACCGCCATCGCTGCTTCGCCGCACCACACATTAAGCACCACATTAGCCGTTTTTCGCCCCACACCGGCAAGACTGACCAAATCATCACGATTAAGCGGAACTTCACCGTCAAAGCGATCCAAAATCTGCCGGCTGAGTTCCATAATATTCTTCGCTTTGTTATTATATAAACCGATTGTTTGAATATGCTTTTTGAGTTTTTCCTCACCGAGCGCGAGCATTTTTTGCGGCGTATCGGCAATTTCAAACAGCTTTTCTGTCGCTCGATTAACGCCTTTATCCGTACTCTGTGCCGACAGAACAACCGCCACCAAAAGGGTATATGCGTTTACAAAATGCAATTCACATTGCGGATGCGGGTTTTCCCGTTCAAAAATCCGCATTATTTGCAGCATTTGCGCTTGCGTCCGCATCAGGCTTTGACTCCGCCGGCACCGGCCGCTTTCGGTGCATTTTCATCCAGAGGCCAACGCGGACGCGGTTTAAAATCAAGCGCATCAACCATCCCGAGTCGATATCTTTCCAAGCCGGCCCAAGCAACCATAACCCCATTGTCCGTACAAAAGCGAATCGGCGGCGCCGCAAATTCAAGCCCATATGTTTCACTCAAATTTTTCAATTTTCCGCGCAGATACGTATTTGAGGCCACTCCGCCGGAAACCACCACATGCCGCCCGCTCGGATAATTCTGTTTGAAATACTTTATGGCGCGTTCCAATTTTTTAACCAAACAATCTGTCGCCGCCAACTGAAAGCAGGCGCAAATATCGGCCACATCTTGTTTCGGTAAAATCGCATGATCAATATTTCCGTCCTCAGTATACGATTCGATAATTTTGCGTACAGCCGTTTTTAAGCCGGAAAACGACAGATTACAATCACCCGATCCGCTCAAGGGACGCGGAAGCGTAAAGCGCGAATCATCTCCGATGGCCGCCATTTTTTCAATCATCGGTCCGCCCGGATAACCAAGCCCAAGCATTTTAGCCACTTTATCAAAGGCTTCGCCGGCCGCATCATCAATCGTTGTTCCCAGTCGCTGATATTGGCCTACATTTTTTACCACCAAAATTTGACAATGTCCGCCGGAGACCAAAAGCAATAAATATGGAAATTCAATATCATGCGCAATACGCGCGCATAAAGCGTGTGCCTCCAGATGGTTCACGGCAACAAACGGCTTATTCAAGGCCAGCGCCAACGCTTTTGCCGTCATCACACCGACCACAACGCCGCCGATCAACCCCGGACCGGCCGAGGCAGCAACAGCATCAACCTCATTTAAGGAAACATGCGCTCTTTGCAGACATGCCGACACAATTTCATCAACGTGTTCCAAATGCGCCCGTGCGGCAATTTCCGGCACAACCCCGCCGTATTGTTTATGTTCTTCCTGAGATTGCAGCGCCGCGCCTAAAATCTCTTTTTCTTCCGTAACCAGCGCCGCGCCCGTATCGTCGCAGCTGCTTTCAATTCCTAAAACAATCATGCTCTATCCGAATTTTTTTGTTTAAGATCTGTAAACTTTTTTTTGTTATAACTATATGAAGTATATTATGTCAAAATGTCAAGCAAAAGGATGAGTTATGGCTAAAAATGATCAAAAAAATACTTCACAAAACGCTGTTGAACCGCAGGAACGCTCCGTTCCGCTGAAAATAAAACTGTTTTTACTGGTTTTATTAATGCTTGCCGGCGGTTATGGATATTACCATCTTAAGGGCTATTTCAAGCAAGAGCCGATTTCTCAGCCGGCCGTAAGCGAAAATGCGTCCGCAATCAAGCTTAAAGAACTGGAAAACCGCTTGAGCAAATTGGAATCCGTTGTCAAAAATCTGCCATCTTCCGCGCCGCAAACAGATTCGGATGTTTTACCGAACATTGAACAACGCCTTAACGATTTCCGCGCGGAAATTTTTGCACAAATCCGCCAAAGCCTTTCCGAACAAACAAGCGTTCAAACACCGGTTGCCGCCTCTGCCGCAAAACCGACCGCTCCTGAAGTTTTACTGGCTTCCGGCGCACTGATTGTGCGTGATCTGGCGGAAAAAGGGCTGCCGTTTGCATACGAAGCCGAAGTATTAAACATCATGGCGCAAAACAACGAACAAGCGCAAAAATATACCGAAACAGCTCAAAAATATGCCGATTCCGGCATTCGCGGCAAAGAACAGCTGATCGCCGAATTTGATAAAATTTATCCCACACTCGGATTCAGCGACCAAGTAACGTCCCAACCGCAAAATGAACCGGAAACTGCGGCCGAAACTGCGGCCGAAAATGCGGCGTGGCACCAAAAAATGTGGCAGTGGATCAAAAAAATCGCCTTGCATCACAAAAAGAAGCCGCAGCCGAAATTCGAACAAGAAACCGACCGGATTTATTCCTTGGTTCACGAGGCACGCTTTGCCGAAGCCCTGCAGCTGATGAAAACCGATGATAATTATGCAAACATCAACTCTCCAGTCCTGAACGAATGGTGCAAAATGGCTCAATCTTATCTTGATTTTGAAAGCGCTGTTTCCGGCTTGATTATGAACTCTTTGGCGCGCATTCATTTGAAGGAATTTGAACATTGACCGACAACATCATAAAAAGCGCATGGCATAAACAATATGCCGATTTTGCCGATCAATTTACGAAAATCAAAAGAATAAAAACCGTTGCGACGGCTTTTAACACGAATATTGATGCCGTGATCCGGCTGGACGGGCAAAAAATCACCGCATTAGCGCAGGCCGCTCATATAACCTTAAACGATTTAAACGATCCGCGCAGATGCATTCATTCCCCCAAAGACGTCGTTCGCGGTCTTATAAAGTGTTTCACGCAAGGCATTGCCGAGGAGTGGACGACAGATAATGCCGCAATTTATCCGTGGCTTAAAAGCCAAATCGGCTATGATCGACTGCAAATGGGAGGCCAAGCTGGCATCATGGCCAATCTGCTTTCCCTGTTTGATATTCCGGAAGTTATCGTTCATACCGCCTCTCATCCGACATTACAGGCTGAACAATTTCTCAAAAACAACAATATCCGCGCCTTCGATCAACATGGCAAATCCATGCCGGCACACCTGATCAACCGTTCGGCCGATCAACCGTTAATTCATTGGATTATTGAATTTTCCAAAGATGATCACCTGACGCTCGATCAAACCGAGTTGACGTGTCCGAAATCCAATCGCTTCATTGCCACCTACGATCCGGCCAATTTAGTTCTGCAAACCGATCCGTTTTTCATAAAACACATCAAAAGTACAGGGTTTAACTATCTCATTCTTTCGGGCTACCACAACTTATCCGCAGCCAATAACGGCCGCGCCATCATCGAGCAGTCCGCCGATGTTTTGCGCGATTTGAAAGCCTCTGCACCGCAAGGCATCATTCATCTGGAGCTGGCTTCAACGCAAGATAAACAAATTCGCCGCGATATTCTTGAAAAAATCGCACCGTTTGTTGATTCAATCGGTCTGAACGAACGTGAAATGCTTGATTTTATTGAAGTTATCGATCAAGATCTTTATCAAGAAATCAGCACGCAAAAAATCACTTCTCTGTCCATGCTGAAGGCTCTCCGCCGGCTGAAAAAAGCCGTTTTAACCCCGCGCATACAGCTCCACATGTACGGATTATACATGACCTTATTGGATTCAAATTTTCCGCTCTCGGCACCAAAAAATATCAACGGCATGCTTCTGGCCTCGGTTGTCGCCGCCTCCAAAGCCGCCCTCGGCGCCTTACAGACAGCAAAAGACCTCACCTATGCGCAAAACATGGATATATCTGACATTTCTGTTGCTGAAATGAACGCTCTGGCTGAATTTTTAGACACGCCCGAATTTTACCGAACCGGCATAACAGAACTTGACGGGCAAATACTCACCGCCGTTCCGGTTATTTTGATCGACAAGCCCAAAACATTGGTCGGTATGGGAGACACCATTTCTTGCGTTTCACTGATCGGCGCTCAATAAAAATTTCAAAGTTTTATCAAAGCCTCAGCGATATCTTTCGACATTTCGTGTACGGCCTCGCCTTGCGCATTAACCAAGCTCTGAATGGAGCGACCGTCAACTTTTGCCTCATAAGTTCCCTGACGGCGAACCAGAACACGCCCTGAAGCATTGGCAATATTCCACCATGCCGTCAGCACAACTTTTTCGCCGAGATAGGCCTGCATTTTGTTCACCTCGATATTGACATTAAAGTTCACGTTCTGGCTATCAAAAAAGCTGCGTTGAACATATGCATTCGGCAAATAGGCTATTAAATCATTTGTCACTGTTGACTGCAAAACATCAGGAAAAACCTCAGCCCAGCGTTCAAATTCCAAAATATTCACCTGATCGCTGTCGGCATCATAAGTAACCATCTGCGATCGATCAAGCAAATCCGGTACTTTTACTTTTGCAACGGCAATATTGGTTTTATGTTCTGAAACAGCCTGCAATCCTTCGCTATTCATGGTATAGAACTGTGAATTCGGCGAACGCCAGCTGCAGGAACAAAAACTCAAACACATTAAAAACAGCGCTAATTTTTTCATTTTATTTCTCCTTGCCTTTCAACAATGCTTCCGGATGCCGTTCCAGATAATCCGTCAAATTTTTAACCGAACGGCTGGTTTTGGATATTTCTTCCAATGTTGCATTTAAATTATTCATTGTTTTTGTTGCTTCACCTGATTTTTGGTCCAGCATACGATTCATCTTTGCGGTAATCTGAGATATATTAGACATGATCGCCGGCATATTTTGATTCAAATCGGCGATTAAATCCGATAAGCGCAACAAGCTTTCGCGAACAGGAACTTCCTTCAAATCATTGGAGAACATGGCGAAAGACGACAATTCGGTCGGAATTTCCAAATATTTACCCGTTCCGCGCATAACCGCCGGCTGCTCCGAGTCCATCACCAATTCAATCATCAGCGCGCCGGTCAAATAGTTCGCTCCAATCAAGCGCGCTCTTAAACCTTTTTCAATTAAATTTTTCAGCATAACATCTGCCGGCACTCTGCCGTTGCTGTTAAATTGCAAAATTTTTTTCTTGTCAAATAAAACATACACCGGCGTTTTAAATGTCCCCTTCTGCAGATTCGTCACCAACCGGATTTTTTCGACTTTACCGATTTCAACTCCCTGAAATACAACCGAAGATCCGACACTTAACCCGAGAATAGATTCTTCGAAATACATCACAACCAAGTTTTTTTGATCCATCGTAAACCGCCGGCCGACATAGTTAAAAATAATCGCCCCAAGACAAAGCATGCCGACAAACACAAACAAACCGGTCATTTTATAGGTTTTATTCTGTTGCATTTATTTTTTCTCCCCACGTGTTAAAAATTCATAAACCTCCTCATTCGGCGGATTTTTCAACAGTTCTTTCGGATCACCGCGCGCTAAAATAGTTTTACTGGCCGCATCCAAAAAAATAGAATTATTGCCGATCGCAAAAATTGAAGCCAACTCATGTGTTACAACGACAATCGTCGTTCCCAAACTGCGATTGAGTTCCACTATCAAATCGTCCAAATTGCGCGAGCTGATCGGATCCAAACCGGCAGACGGCTCATCAAAATACACAATATCCGGATCCAAAGCCAGCGCACGAGCCAATCCGGCGCGTTTTTTCATACCGCCGCTGATTTCCGACGGATAAAAATCATCAAAACCTTTTAACCCGACAAGCGCCAGTTTCAATTTTGCCAAATCTCGGATCATTGCCGGCGAATAATCGGTATATTGTTGCAGCGGCAAAGCAATATTTTCCGCCAATGTCATCGAGCTGAAAAGCGCTCCGCTTTGATAGAGTATTCCCGATTTACGGCGAATTGTTTGCATATCCTCATCCGAAGCATCGGTTAAATCAACGCCGCACACGCTAACCTGACCTTTTTTAGGCGGCAGAAGACCGGTTAGAACACGGAGCATACTGCTCTTGCCGCATCCGCTTCCACCCATGATAATAAAGATATCGCCGCTGTTCACCTGATAGGTTGCATCATGGAGCAAAACATAATCACCATAACCAACTGTCAGATCTTTTACATCGATTTTAATTTGTTCGCTCATAGGCCAAGCTCCTGACAGATAACCGTGATAATACCGGTCATCACAATCATCCACACAATGGCGCAGACAACCGATTTTGTCGTAGCCAAGCCGACACTGTCGGCGTTGCGGCCGCACGTCAAACCGCTGTAACAACCGCACAGCGAGATAATAAAGCCAAAGCAAAATCCGTGAAAAATACCAACCAAAAAGTTTTTCAGGGTAAACGCCTCAAACGCATATTTCCAATATTCCTGATAAGGAACACCGATAAGCATAATACCGACAAAGGCTCCTCCGATCATTCCCATCACATCGGAAAGCATTGTCAGTATCGGCATCGCCAAAATTAACGCAAGCATCCGCGGTAAAACCAAAAAGTCCGTTTTGGAAAGCCCCATTGTTTGCAATGCATCCAATTCTTCATTAACCTGCATCGTACCGATCGTTGCCGCATAAGATGACCCCGTACGGCCGGCCATAATAATGCCGACCATAATAGCGCCCATAATCCGGCACATACCGATCGTCACCAAACTGGCCACATAAATCTGCGCGCCGAATGTCTGTAACTGAACGGCACCGACAAAGGCTAAAATCAACCCGACCAGAAAACTGATCAGACTAACAATGGCCAACGCTTTCGGTCCGCAATCTTCAAGCGCCGCATAAAAATCGATTCGCCGCATTACGGAACGAAAACTTATAAAGCGCCCGATTGAACAAATCACCTCTTTCAAAAAGCCCAGCACCGATCCTGTTGATTTCAGAAAACCGATCGTTTTTTTACAGATTTTTTCCAAAAAACCAAGGCGTGAAGAACCTTGCTGTGTCGGTTTGCGATCAACAGCATTAGCCAGATTAATCAGCTCTTTTAGGTTATCGGGAAGCTGACTGATATCTAATTCAACATGCTGAGATTGGGCAAGCAGTGAAACCTCATAAACAAACGACAGAAGCGAAGAATCCCAACGCTGCAGTTTTTCCGGCACAATGCTTATGGCGCGTCCACCGCCCGACAGCAATTCCTGCACGGCTTGAAGATGTTGTTCGCAGTTAACGTTAACAAACGCACCGCAAACCGCAATTTGCACGCGGTTATTTTTAAATCCGATTTGAACATTTTTAATCTGCTGATTGATTGACATGTTCCAGCGCCTCACTCAATCCTTCGACTTCCAATTCATCCAAATCTTCCGAAGCTACGGCATACTGCTCCGTAAACCAGCGACCGAGATCAACATCGGCGCAGCGCTTTGAACAAAAGGGCGAATATTTGTCATCAACAAAGAGTTTGTGACAAATCGGGCAGCGATGTGTTTTGACAACTTCGCTCACGGTTCAACCCTTCCCGTACCGCGGCAACTCGGGCATTCGACCGTATATAAGTCCCGCAGTGACGGACGTCTTCTCTGCCGCAAAATTTCAACATTGCCGGCACGGCTCAAACCCAAAACGCGGCTGTGTGCGGAATCATCAGCCAATTCTTCCTCTAAAATATCCAAAACGGCCCGCATAAAACGATACTCTGATGATCCGGCGAAATCAATTATAATCTTACCGGCTAAATTCCGCAAGCGGATCTGGCGAGCAATTTCCCGTGCTGCCTCAGCATTCAACGCATCAATATTGCCCGTATTATGCATGCCCGATGAATCCACATCTATGGCCACAAAGGCCTTTGTTTCTTCAATATAAACGGTTCCGCCGTGCTTTAGTTTAACCTGCGGATCTAAGGCATCGACAATCGCATCATCAACGCCGTACACTTCAAACCCGTCTTTTTGTTCAGTCACCTGACCGGCAAAAACATCACGAACAGCTTGCGCCATTTTCGGTGTATCAACAACCACTTCCTGCAAAGTATCTTGGTTTTTACGCACATATTCAAACAGCGGATTTTCTTTGGCATACAACAGCGCTGGCGCTGTCTCCGTGCGCGCTTTTTTGCGAATATTTTCATAAATTTCGCGAAGTTTTTCCATTTCCGCAAGCAATTGGTGTTCCTGCGCTTCAACCGAGATTGTGCGCAAGATCCAACCTTCCTGACCAACGCATTTTTCTCTGATCAACTGACAATATTTTTCAGCTTTTTCCACATCTTCAATTTTGTGCGAAAACTCCACATCATACTTGAACGGACAATAGACCATATATGTTCCGGCAATTTGCACGTTTCTGACAACCTTTGCCCCTTTTTCGGCTCTTTTTTCCTGAACAACCTGAACAACAACACTCTGACCTTCATTCATCACCGCTTCTTTTAAGGCCGGTTCATACGAATTTAAGAACGCTTCGCGCCCATCGCCGATATTCACCATAAAGCCGACTTTATGATTGGCCAAGTCAATTTTTTTAACAATTTTCCCTAAATAGACATTACCTTCAACGGCGCGTGCTTCATTATAAATATCAACCTCTGCCACACCATTAGGATCAAACGTAGCAATCCCAAACGTTTCATCATTATGATCATAGACTATTTTCGTTACATTCATGAATATTCTCCCCTTTTAACAAATTCCTCGTTTCATTCAGCGGCAAACCGACCACGCCGGAGTATGAGCCCACAATTTTCGTCACATATGCAGCCAATCTTCCCTCAATTTTATAGCCGCAAACACCTTTCCACTCACCGCAGTAAATATAATCCTCAATCTCTTGCGGCGACAAAACTTTCATACACACTTTCGTCGAAACGGTTCGCTGCGATATTTTACCGTTTTTATTAATCAGGCAAACCGAGCTGATCACCCGATGCGTACGCCCCGAAAGCAGCTTCATAACACGGCGCTGTTCCTCGTCATCATGCGATTTGTGCAACACACGCCGCCCGACAGCCACGACCGTATCACAGGCCAAAACATTTTCCGCCGGACGTTTTTCGGCAACGCTTTGTGCCTTACTCAACGCCATGCGGCGCACATAAGGCAAAACATCTTCGTGCGGCAAACAATCTTCGCAAATATCAGCCGGTAAAATTTCTTTCGGTTCATAAGCAATCTGCCTCAACAGGGTTATCCGTTGCGGCGAACCGGATGCCAATATGAAATCACTGCATTTCATGACGGATCAAAACAAAAAATTATCCGTTGTCGTCATCAAATGTTTTTTCCATTTGCTCATGACGTTCTTGCGCTTCAATAGAAAGGGTGGCAACCGGTCTTGCTTCCAATCTTTCCAATCCGATCGGTTCACCTGTTTCTTCACAATAGCCGTATGAACCGTCTTCAATACGCTCCAGCGCATCATCAATTTTATTAATCAACTTACGGATTCTGTCTTTGGTACGCAAATCCAAAGACTTATCTGTTTCCATGGATGCCCGATCTATTTCATCAGCTTGATTCAACCCGCCCTGACGCAGATCCTCCAATGTATCTGCGGACTGCGATACGATAGATTTTTTCCAAGCTTCCAGCTTCTGGCGAAAATATTCCAGCTGCATATCATTCATATATTCTTCATCTGCTGACGGCTTATAATCCGGTGGCAATACAATTGATGTTGTCATAGCAAACCTCCATTCAAATTTATTTTTATAATAAGTAACAATAATTGAAGATAACTTCAAGAACTATTATGCATTAAATCACATAAAGTTAATTAAACGTCCATATAATTTGTTTATTTTTCTGTTCGCCGGTCGAATCTTTACCGCAGGCAGCATTTGACGTACCGTCAACGCCTTCAACCTGATGCCGCTGAACCGGAAATTTTTTCGAACAATTATGCCAACACCACACATTGGTATTGTCGGTCTGCATTTTATCCAGACTGACGGTTTTATTTTTGCTCCAGTCTTTCATCGCCAACTCAACACACTGTTTTTTATTCAAACCACTGAAAGTGATGGTAAATTTCGCACAACTTTCGGAATCTGACGCACAAGACATACTCATTTCACCGCCGAAAGCGTGATAATATTTATTATTTTTTTTGCGAAATGTGTCCGGAACATACCTCTTCCATTTATCTTCTTTAACAACATCGGCATAATTCCCGTCCACGGCCGCCGCACGTGTCACCGCAGCCGCCAAATCACCGAGCTGCAAAGACGCTCTGCTGTATTTATAATCCTCAAAAGCATTAGCCACTAAGCGGCCGACACCGGCAATCAAAACCATAAAAACCCCCATATAGCCGATGACTTCGATCATAGATCGCCCTTTTTGTGTATCGCTGTACCTCATATTTTAATCCTTTCATGCCAATGCTGTTATCCTATCATAAAAAAATGTTATTCACAATGATTTTTATGAAATAGCTTTATTTTTACAATAATATGATTATAATGACCAAAGAGTTAACATAAAGGATAAAAAAATGAAAAAAATGATCTTATTGTCGGCGTTAATGCTTCTAGCTACCGGATTTTCCGCACGTGCCGACTCTTATAACTATCGTCCGTATGTCGGCTTTGACTACATTTATAACCACACGACAGCTAAGGGTATATCACCGAACTACAACGCTTTAAATCTGCGGCTCGGTTCAGATTACAGTCCGTGGTTTGCCACCGAACTTTTTGTCGCTCAAAGTGATACGGATGTTCGCCATCCGCGATCAACAAAGGTCAAAACATCTTACCGCGCTTATGGTTTGGATCTGATCGCCATGCTTCCGCTCGGCTGCGCCAAAAGATTTTCGCTTTTAGCGACCGCCGGTATCGGAGAATATGTTTTCAAGCAGAAAATTTTTCCGCAGAAACATTTCAACGAACACGGCTGGGGATATCGTTTCGGCGGTGGTCTGAAATACAGCATCGACCAACATTGGCAAGCAAGGCTTTTAGTGCGTCATGTCAATTTTGATCATGTTTCAGGCATCGATCACGCTCTGGAAAACACTCTTGGAATTGAATATCATTTTTAGTTAAGGATACGCTATGTTAAAAAAAATCATTGTCATTTTATGCATGCTGACCATCGTCGGTTTCAGCATCACGTTGCTGAAAAAAGAGCAAACGGTTGCCCCGACGGCTGCTGAAGAGCAGGAAGTCGCCGTTGAAGAAGAGGCTGTTCTGCCGGAAACGGTATTTGAATTTAAAAAAGACGAGCTGTCTGAAGAATGCCTTGCTGATGATCCGCAGTTATGTACCATTGAAAAAGCGGTCAAATGCACCCTCAATCCGGATTTTGCCGATTGCGCCAAAACGGATCTGCCTAAGTTCATCTTTATGAAGGAAACAGCCGGACTTGAACGCCCGACGGAGATGAACTACAAGTTTATCGAGAAAAAAGTTCTGCCAAACAACACGGTTGAATTTTATACGGAAAGTAATTGCAACGGCGGTTGGTTCGGTTTATGTCAGGGAAACATCATCTACGTTTTGTCGCAAAAGCCGGAAAACGTATGGTATGTTAAAAACATCTACGCGATCGAATAGCGTATGGTCAACCATACAAAAAAGCCTCTGTGCATGACAGAGGCTTTTTTTTCATCTATCGGCTTAAGCCATTAAATCATCGCCATACCGCCGTTTACATGGATTGTTTGTCCGGTAATATATTGTGCTTCATCGGAAGCCAAGAAGGCAACGACATTGGCAATATCCTGCGCTTCAACGAGTTTTCCTTCCGGAATACGTGCAAACAAATTCTGTTTAACATCATCCGGCAAAACGTCTGTCATCGGTGTACGAATAAATCCCGGTGCAATCGAATTAACCGTAACCCCACGAGAACCGACTTCTTGCGCCAAGCATTTATTCATGGCAATCATACCGGCTTTTGAAGCGGAATAGTTTGCCTGTCCGGCATTTCCCATCACGCCGACCACCGAAGCAATACCGATAATCCGGCCGAAACGACGCTTAATCATACCTCTGACGGCCGCTCTGGCTAATTTAAATCCGGCCGAAAGATTAACATCTAAAACCAACTGCCAATCTTCATCACTCATACGCATAAACAAATTATCGCGGGTTAATCCGGCGTTGTTAACCAGAATATCAATGCGTCCCATTTTTTCTTCGACATCACTGACCAATTTTTTAACGGCCTCCGCATCAGTTAAGTTCGCCACAAAGCACTCAACATCACTGCCGATTTCTTTTTTAAGATTTTCCAATCTTTCGGCATTCATATCCGTCAAGGCCAAAACGGCGCCCTGATTATGAAGGGTGTGTGCAATTTTATAGCCCAAACCGCCGGCCGCACCGGTAATCAAGGCAACTTTTCCATCTAATCTGAACATATGTTTATCCTTTCATTATAAGTTTTTTGCCAGTTCTTCAATTTCCGAAACAGAACCGACAGAAATTGCGTTCATTTCTTTCATACTTTTTTTTGCGATACCGGATAACACGCGTCCGGCACCCAGTTCAACAAGATCAGTCACATTCTGACTTTGCAAATAATTCATTGTTTCGCGCCATCTGACAGTCCCTGTCACCTGTTCAATCAAGTGTTTAATAATTTGTTTATGATCCGTAATCGGTTCAGCCAAAACATTAGCAATCAGCGGAATTTGTGCATTATGCGATTCGACTTCCATAAAGGCCCGCGCCATCGCCTGTGCCGCAGGTTCCATCAAAGGGCTGTGAAACGGAGCGCTGACGGCAAGCTTCACGCATTTACGCGCACCGAACTCAGCGGCAATTTCAACCGCGCGGTCAATAGCCGACATTGTACCGGATAAAACCACCTGACCATCCGAATTATCGTTGGCGGCAACACAAATATCTTTACCGTTGGTGCAAGCTTCCACCAAAGAGCTGACATCTTGATAGGATAGTCCAAGAACAGCCGCCATACCGCCCATTCCGACAGGAACAGCACTTTGCATGGCATTACCGCGGATTTTCAGCAGTTTTGCCGTATCACTTAAAGAGAAAACACCGGCCGCACAAGCAGCTGAATATTCTCCGAGCGAATGGCCGGCGACAAAAGCCACTTTTTGCTTTAAAACAATGCCGAAATCTTTTTCCAACACCCGCACAATAGCCATTGAAAGGGCCATCAAGGCCGGTTGGGCATTAGCTGTCAGTGTCAGCTGCGTATCAGGACCTTGTGTCATAATTTTAAACAAATCCTGCGACAAGGCTTCATTAACTTCATCAAAAACGTCACGCGCCGTCGCAAAATTTTCCGCAAGTTCTTTTCCCATACCGACAAACTGAGATCCTTGTCCGGGAAAAACAAAAGCATATTTCATTCATTTAATCTCCTGTTCACCTTACGCACTCTTAACCATTTCCTTTTAAAAGTCAAGAACGCAGCGAATTTTTATTAACATTAACTGTTTTTTGAGTATTTTACCATATAATCAACGCGACTAACGCGTAGGATTTTTGAGGGAAAGATGAAAAAAAAGAAGAAGATCATCAAAGAAAAGAAAAAAAGCTGGAGCCAGATTCAGCTGTGCCGCATTTTAGGGTTGTTTTTTCTGATTATGCCGCTTTTGATGTACATCAGTTTATTAAGCTACAATAAAGCCGATCCTTCTTTCAACAAAGTCACCGATTCCGAGGTCAAAAACCTGCTCGGGACTTTCGGTTCTTACAGCGCCGATTTTATTTTAAGCACTTTCGGTTTAGCTTTTATCATTTTTTTGCTTGTACCTTTATTCTGGTCAGCCGGTTTACTGAAGTACCAAGCGTTTGCCGAATATAAGAGCAGAATTTTAGCTTGGTTTGTCGGGTTGCTTTCTTTAGCTTGTTTTATTGATTCTACCTGTCACACCTATTTAGGAAAATTTAACCTTCCTTACAATCTGACCGGAGAATGGAGTCGTTCGCTCAGCCGTAATTTAAGCAGCTTCACAAATATCATGACCATCCCGTATAATACGATTTTGTTTGAAGGAATCATTTTATTCATTGCCGTTTTATCTTTCAATTTTTCCGCCGGCATTACCTTTAAGTTGTGGATGGGAATCTGTCAAAGAATTTACGCCTTCTTTGCTGCCGCGGCAAAATTGATTTGGTCACTGATGAAAAAAGCGGCAAAAGTCAGAGAATATAAAGAATTTAAGGAGCTAAATCCGAGTTATCTGCAATCAAAAATGCAATTTGGTTCCGCGGGAAAACTCAAAATCAAGCGTAGCGAAGCAGAATTTCAGCGAATCACCCCGACATTTTCCGACACACCGCCGACATTACCATCGGCTTCGTCAATAGCCGAAAGTGTACAAACTTCTTTACAAAGCGGACCGCAAATCGAAATTCCGCAAGCATCACCGCAAGCGCATGCCAAAACTTTTAATCCAACTTTTGATTTTGTCAGCGAAGGCGATATCGCCAATCAAAATGTAAAAAAACCGACGCATAAAATAACACCGGAAGAAATATATCAAACCGAAGGCGTTAAAAGCTTTGCCGCGAAAAAAACCGCCAAGAGCAAAGCTGATAACGACCAGCAACAAGATCTGCTTGCCGTTCCGGCAGCGGCTGAAAACCAACTCAGCACCGCGCCGCAGGCACAAATGTCCACAACCGAAACACTCGATCGCACGCCGACACCTCTTGAAAATAAGCCTGTTGCCCCATCCGCCGAGCCAAAGCATGATGCTCCGTACCGCTTGCCGGATATTGAACTGCTGTCACGTCACGAAAACCATGCCGTTGTTTATGATGAAGAAATGCTTAAAGCCAACGCGGCAAAACTTGAAGAAGTTCTAAAAGATTTCGGTATCCACGGCAAAATCGTCAAAGTGCGTCCGGGGCCTGTTGTCACCCTTTACGAGCTTGAGCCGGCACCAGGAACGCGCACAGCCAGAGTCATCGGCTTGTCAGACGATATCGCCCGTTCAATGTCAGCCATGTCCGTCCGTATGGCCGTTGTCAGCGGCCACAACACCATCGGTATTGAGCTGCCGAACGAAAAAAGAGAAACGGTTTGGCTGCGTCAGCTTTTGGAGGATGCGGAATTTACGAACAGCAAAAACATTCTCAATGTTGCACTGGGTAAGGACATCGGCGGCCAACCGGTTTACGCCGATTTATCCAAAATGCCGCATTTACTTGTCGCCGGAACGACCGGTTCCGGAAAATCCGTCGGCGTCAATTCGATGATTTTATCACTGATTTTCCGCATGACACCGGATCAATGCAAATTTATCATGATCGATCCGAAACAGCTCGAATTTTCAATGTATAACGGCATTCCTCATCTTTTAACACCGGTAATCACTGATCCGGCTAAGGCTGTTGTCGGCTTAAAGTGGGCGGTTCGTGAAATGGAAGATCGCTACCGCTCTATGGCATTGCTGAATGTCCGCAACATTGCCGGTTACAATCAAAAAGTCAAAGACATGCAACAATCCGGAAAAGAAATCAAAAAGACGATTCAAACCGGTTTTGACAAAGAAACCGGCCGCCCGATTTATGAAGAGCAGGTCATCAACACCGAACCGATGCCATATATTGTCATCGTGGTTGATGAAATGGCCGATCTGATGCTTGTCGCTGGCAAAGAAGTAGAAGCCGCCATCCAACGTTTGGCACAAATGGCACGAGCCGCCGGCATTCACTTAATCATGTCCACCCAACGCCCGTCGGTTGATGTCATTACCGGAACAATTAAGGCCAACTTCCCGAGCCGTATCAGTTTCCACGTCACCACAAAAATCGACAGCCGAACAATTTTGGGCGAGCAAGGCGCTGAACAACTTTTGGGTATGGGCGACATGCTTTACATGCCATCCGGTCTGAGGCCGATTCGTGTACACGGCTGTTTTGTTCCGGACAACGAAGTCGAAGCGGTTGTCGAATATGTTAAAGATCAAGGCGAACCGCAGTATGTGGCCAGTGTGACAGACGGTGATTTGAACGGAAAAGACGGCGGATCTGTTTTTGACAAGGGCGATATTTCTGCCAGCGGCTCAGCCGGCGGCGATGACGAACTTTACCGACAAGCCGTCGAAATTGTCCGCGCCGACAAAAAAGCCTCCACCAGCTACATTCAGCGCAAATTACGCTTAGGCTACAACCGCGCCGCTATTTTGATTGAACGCATGGAAGACGAAGGTGTGGTCACACCGCCGGATCGTGTCGGCAGACGTCAAGTTGTCGGTTTTGAAGATTAATTATATTTCCAGATAACTTCCTCTGAGCTGAGCCTTTTCGGAAACGGCTGTCTTTTGCGCCAATGCGCGGCGACGATTATGAAAACGATTTTCCGGTTCCGGAAAACGTCCGGAAAGGATAATTTCGCCGTTATAGGCCGAAACATTCTCCGCAACACCGCGGCGTACATTTTCCGGCAGCATATTTTTCATCTCATTCCACAGTTTGGCATCAAACTCGGCCACAAAAAACGTCGGATCCGGCGCAGCCGTCATATCCAATGTTGCATTTTTCGGTTCACGGCGCTGATGCGCATTTTTGCCGATAATAAAGCACATATTACCGAGGTGATTTGCCAGCTCAGACGCTTTCTGCACCTGCGCATCTTCAGATTTAATCTCCGGATATTCCTGTTCCACAATACTGAACGTCGAACCGATCGTCGGACCTTTGTGATGAACAGAAGCCACCTGCAAATCGCATGTATCATCCCACAAATCTTTGCTGGATTTACTATCATCAGCTTGCACAAACCCAAGCATATTAATATTGTTTGCTCCATCACACATAGAATCGACATATTTTTTATTAAAAGCCGCGACGGCATCAGAAAACTGTCTGTCTGTCATCTGTTGACCGTTCTCTTTGCTATATTTGTATTTTTGCAGCAAAAATCCGGCCAGAGACCCCCAATAAACAGTGCGCGAAATTTCGGTATAACGCTGCATCCGATCTTCTTCTCGATTTGGAGATTGCGGATCAATCTGCAAAAAATCATCAAACACTTTTTCACTTTGCTTCGGAAAATATCTTTCGACAATTTCCAAACTTTTTTTCATCTGTTCTTTCGGTTTAATCTTTGAGGAAAGAGAATCCATATATCCGGCATGCATAAACAAACCGATAAACCGATTAAAATCCGGCCGCAATTTTCCATCAAATCCCGTTTTGCGCACTTTCAAGCGAAACGGTCTTGTTCCGGAACATGACTTATAGTTTGTCGGTTCACTGTAATCTTTAGGATAAATCAACGCTTTGATATTTTTTTCTTGTTCATCAATCCGCGGATTATGCTGTTGAGCTCGCACATAGACTTCATAATCTTTGCGCAGCTTTTCAATCATTGATTTACGAAGTGTTCCGACGGCCGATTTCAATTTATCAAATGTTTGTTCATCAACATCGTGTGCGGCAATTTTTTCCGCCAACGGCTGTCCTTTCTTAAATTTTTCATCGGCAAGCGCGGCGGCAATTTGCGCACTGGACGTTTCCTTGTCATCATGCACCAGAGAATAGAGAACATTTTTGGCACGTTCGTGCAAATATTTCTGCGCATCTTCAAGCGTTTCGATATTATCCAGTTTCAGCGCAATAACCTTTTCCATCGCTTTTTCATCATCAAACATTTTGTCTTGCAGTGATTGCACGGAATGATAAAACTGCTGCGGATCACAGCAATTATCGCGGTTCGTTGCCATTTTTTCAAACTGCAGAAGCCGCTCCAGAAGAATAATCCGTGTTTGCAAATCAACACTTTTGAACGATGGTTGTTTTTCTTTGACCATATTCTCTCTCCGTTTATTGCCTGCAGATTAGCATACTTCTGGATTTTTGTCAATATTTTTTACAACTTTTTTACTGCGCCAATTGCCACAAATCAGCTGACAGATCATTCAGCGCAACAAAAGCTATCAACAGACACACCAATGCATAAATCCTTAACATACTGAACAAATTCGGATTGTTTCGACTCGGCAGATATTTCGGAATGTAGTCAAATAAGCTGTTCACCGCACCGACTCCGAGCACAAAAATGATCATTTGCGCAAAAATCCCCATTGATCTTAAAAGATCGCCGAACGGCGTCAAAAGTTTATACAAAAACGTAAAAAACAACAGATATGACGCCAAAAAAACATAATATCCGTAGTGCAGCAAATTATTGATCTGTTCTTTTTTCTTTTGCGTACGGACAATATTTTTCGTTTCCAGCGATTTACGATCCATACCGCGTACGGTTGCCGCCTCTTCCTGTTTTTTCTTAAAATTTTCAACATCGAGTTTAAATTTGTCCCGCACCATACACAAGCCGCACCCTTTCGGCGTAAAATAGCTATGGTTATGATCTTTTTTACACTGTTTGAGGTGTTTCAAAATATATTCCAGCTGAGTTTGCCATTCCAGCGCTGTCGGCCGTTCGTTGCCTTTTGTAAAAGCACGCTCAAACATATTCATGGTTGCCTTGTCAAAATAATCATGAATACTGTACGGATGCGGCGCCTGATACGTATCCGGCCATATACCGTATGCGTAATGATATCCGGCTATTCTTTCCTGAATAGAAAGCATATCTTCATTTTTACGCGGCGCTCCCGAAAACGGATGAATCCCCTCATTTAAGAGTTTGAAAATAATCACTGCCAGAGCAAATTTATCCTGCTCTTCACCCATTGCCTGACATGTTTGGCTCATCCCTTCCGGATAAATATACTCCTCGCTGACATATTCAGCCGGATAGCGCGCCGTTTCATCACCCTTAATGGAAAAGCCGTCACAGTCAAACAACGCGACAAGCATTGTTTTTTTATAGACGGAAACATTAGATGGTTTTAAATCAACAATATAGTGCCCGCAGGCATGAAGTGCGGCAACCACTGCCGTAATATTATAGGCGGCAAAAACTCTGTCCACATATCTTTCGGACAACCCGAGTTTTTGGCGCACGGCCTTTTGCATTAAGTGATCCAAAGATATCGCCTGTGTCGTATCAATTTCCGGCATCAAATAACCGACACAATATCCCTGATCATCTTCCAGCAAAGCTGTCGGCCAAGCAATCTGAATATACTCTTTTCCTTCATGATTAATCGTCGGGATATTCGGTCTGTTCTGCAGCATAGCCTGCAATTTTTTGCGATTGGCATCACTTTTAGATGTGTCATGATAAATTTTTGCCACGCTGTTGGCATGCGAGGCATCTCGGAAAATTTTGCCGGACGCTCCGCCTTTATTTAGAAGTTCGCCGATTCTTATCCGTTCATGATGTCCGTCGGCATACAGCGCCGTATATTCGATTATTTTTTCCTCAATCATGGCCGTTTCACCCACAAAAAAGTTTTGTCATCGGCATTTAATCTTTGCGCTTTGCTGTCATTCAAGGTATTTTGCAAAGCTTTAACGGCATACGTTTTATTTTGCTCACGCTCTAAATATTCTACAATCGGCACAAAGAAATTACGGCGAACTTTGTAAAAATCATCTGAAAACATATAGCCGGTTGTTCCGTCTGTCATCAGCAAAATGCGATTTTTATCTTTAAACTCAACCAAGCGCAAACAATCTTGCCAATCCGTCATGGTATAAAAATAAGTTTCACAGGAAAAAGCACCGTTTTCCGGCTCAGATATAACCAAATCAGCATAATTTCCTTCCTGATAGGCAATTCCCGCACCATCGCCGATATGAAAAAACACACCGATGTTTTTATGACAGTAAACCCCGACCAGCGTTGCCGAAAAATGCAGCAAATCATTTTCTGATTTTGATTTATTCAAACGGTGAAAAATCAACTTATCCCGTGCTGTTTCAATCGCCGCACAAAGTTTTTGCTTAAAGTCCTCCGGTCTGGCATTAACCAATAAATCACACAGCGTATCGCACACAATTCGGGCGCCTGTTTTGCCGTAACGCGCCGATCCGGCACCGTCCGAAACAACCGCCACGGTATTTACACCTTTTGTTTTAGCACGGCAGTAGTCTTGACAGGGCATATCTTTTGCTTTATGCAAAGCCCCGCGTACAACTGTTGAAATGATCTGTGTTTTCTGCCGCGCCATATTTATTTCTTTTCATTCCAATCGGTTATGTCATCAAAATAGCTATTGGCATTCGGCGCCGCTTTAGAGATGCACGAAACACTGCGGCTGAGCCACAGGAAAAATTCCGTGAACTTCAGGCCGGTCAACCGTTTCGGCGGCAACAAAGAAAATTTAGCCAATTTATCCAAATTTGCCCCTTGTGTCCCGATGGCATGAATGACCACTTTTTTATTTTTCTGCGCATAGCGGCACAGCTCTGCCGATTCTTCCCAACCATAGTCCGTCGGTTCGCCGTCGCTGATCAAAAAGATCCACGGTCGTTTTGATGTAATACCGCAGCTGTCATATAAGCACTTTTGTTCTTCTATTTTTTGCAATGCCAATTCCATAGCTTTACCCAAAGGCGTCAAGCCGCCGGCTTCCATCACCGGCGCCGTAAAGTTCATTGCATCTGTCCAATCGGATGACACTTTAACTTCATCTTTGCCATAGGCTTTAATAATCAAAATCTGCACTCTTGAGCTGGCGTCAATATCTTCTTTCAATTCTTTTTCCAGCGCCGCCAAACCGGCATTAAGCTGTTTAATCGGTTCATCACGCATAGATCCCGAGCAATCCAAGACCAAAACACACGGCGTACGCTCATTAGCGTTGTCGGCAAATTCCACATAAGGGATTCTTTCTACTACTTTTTCTTCAGCCATGTACGTCTCCTAATGCTGCGGATAAGAATGCGGATAGCCGCTTCCTTCAATCGGGGAAGGTTCAGAATATCGGCCGCAAGCGCACAATCCCGCTATTAATGCGGCAACAAAAAATATTTTATATAAATTTTTCATTTATTAACCTTTTTTTTGAGTATTGGTATTATATTAATACAATAACATGTAAAGGTTAAAGATATTTTAGTTTTTTAACAGAAAGTTGTTGATGAATGCATAAATTTTTTCAAATTTGCTGTTTAGCGGCAATCTTTTTTTGCGGTCTGACGTTTTCTTCGGCTCAGGCAAAGATCAACATGTTTCCGCAAGCCCGTTACATACCGGAGCTTAGTTTTTACGGTGACAGCGGCAAGGCTTACAAACTCAAAGATTTTAAATCCGATCTGCTCATGGCTGTTGTTTGGTCAAGACGTTGCGGCCCATGCATCAGCGATCTGAAACATTTGAGCGCTTTTGCTAAAAAAACGGCCGGCAAGGGCATCAACATTATTTTAATTTCACCGGCAAAAGAATGGAAAACCGCTGACGAAAGAAAGGCTTTTTTGAAGCGTGTCGGGGCGCCGAATCTGGTCAGCTATTCCGACAAAGAATCGAATTTTATGAAAGGCATGGGCATTTTGGTCACACCGACAGTGATTTTAGTTAACAAAAAAAATCAGGAAGCCGGTCAAATCACCGGTTCGGTCAAATGGGACGATCCGGAAGTTGTGCAATACATGCTCAAGCTTAAAAAAGATATGCTAAAAAATCTTGATCAAAAGAAAACCGCCAATCAAAAGAGCTAGAAAAAGCACAGACAGCCAGCCGAGATTTTTCTCGATAAAGTTTTTCATCGCCACGCCGTAGGCTTTAAGCAACCAAGCAATCAAAAAGAAGCGCAGGCCGCGAGCCAAAACGGAAGCGATGGTAAACACGGCAAGGTTCAGATGTACCGTACCGCTGGCAATGGTAATGATTTTATACGGAAAAGGTGTAATACCGGCGCCAAACACAATCCATGCGCCGTATTCATGATATAAATTTTTGAACTGATCAAACTTGTCCAAATAGCCGTAAAAATTTAAAAGAGGCTCGGCAATGAGCTGAAAAAAATAAACGCCGATCATATAGCCGAAATAGCCTCCTAAAACGCTGGCCAAAGTGCATACACCGGCAATTTTCCACGCTTTATTCGGTGTTGCCAAAATCATCGGAATCAGCATAATATCCGGCGGAATCGGAAAAAACGAACTTTCGATAAACGAGATGGCAAAAAGCCATGCCAATGCATTTTTGTTGGCAGACAAGCCGATGATCGAATCATAAATCTGACGCACAAAGCCGTGAAAAGACATGTCATTTCCTCAAATGGTTGTTTGATTGAGTATTAAACCAAAAACTTTTCCATTTCAGTAATATCTTGATCTCTATCCACATAAAAAATGCGTTCATGGTGCAGCGTATGGCGCGCCAAAATAAATTGCGGGGCATACTCCACACAAACAATTCTCGGCTTATTTTTACTCAAATACATACGCGCGGCATCGCTGTTATGCACCTCAAAAAGCGAATATCCGCCCTCCTCAAGCTGCTGTTTCAGACGTCCCGCACGAGCGGTATAATTTTGCAGCAGCAAAACATCATGCGTTCGGCGGCCGAGACAATAGCTGTCGATGATATCGACTAATTTTTCACGCTCTGCCGGCATATGCACATAATGAGCAACTTCCGGCCGTATTTGAAACAAGCTTCCGTCAGACTTAACGATCACAACCGGATAAATTTCGTGATCGATTTTAGCTTTAATATATTGCAGCGCCTGTTCATCGGGAATCTCGTCATTATCCATATTAAAAATCATCAGATTAGGATTAACTTCACGCGCATAGCGCATCAGCTGATAAATGTTTTCGGTATTAAACGTTTGCAAATCATAGTCATCAAGCAAACGGCCTATACGTGCCGTATCCTGATTATTTTCATTATATAGAAAAACTTTTTGCAAAGACGATGTGATCATATTTTACCCTTTCTGCAAAGTAAAACATAATCACTTTTTTTTATTTTTAAATGTTATGTTGAAGTTTATATGCGTCAACCGTATTTTTCAGCAGCATGGCAATCGTCATCGGTCCAACCCCGCCCGGAACAGGCGTAACGGCAGCCGCTTTTTCAATCTCGTCGTCAAAATCCACATCACCGCAAATCCGGCCGTTTTCACGATTAATTCCGACATCAATCAATACAGCCTCCGGCTTAATCCAGTCTTTTTTCACCATACGTGCCACTCCGCAGGCCGCCACAATAATATCGGCATTTTGCGTCAGATTTTTGATATTTTGCGTATGAACATGTGTAATGCTGACCGTGCATTCCTGATTAAGCAAAAGCGTGGCCAGAGGCCGGCCGACTATAAGAGATGCACCGATCAAAACAACATTTTTACCGCTTAAAACGGGACAGACCTGATGAATAAGTTTCAACACCCCAAGCGGTGTAGCGGCAACAAAATACGGTTTTTCATTATTCTGCAACAGACCTGTGTTATAAGGATGAAACCCGTCCACATCTTTCAGCGGTGAAATACGCCCGATAATACGCCCGACATTCAAGTGCGCCGGCAACGGAAGCTGAACGATAATACCATTAACGGCAACATCTTCGTTCAAGCGGTCAATAAGCTGCAAAACCTGTTTTTCGGAAACATCTTCCGCCAGTCGATAGACATCAGTGCCGATACCGACTTCCGCCGCGGCTTTTTCTTTATTGCGCACATAAATAACACTGGCTTCATCACGGCCGACCAGCACAACCGCCAATTTTGGCGAGTCGGAAAATCCGGCAACGGCTTGTTTCAATTGCGAGCGAATTTCTTGCGCTGTTTTGCGCCCGTCAATAATTTCCGCAGTCATTCATTTTTCTCCCAACGAAGTAATTTGTTGCAAATTTTGAGAATTTTTTTCCGTTTTAATCAAAATTTTTTTCATATGATCCGTTTGTCCGTACAAAATTTCGCAAGCACTTTTAGCTATTTTCAGTTCTTTTGCCAACAATTCGATAAGGGCTTTATTTGCTTTTCCTTTTTCCGCAACAGCATGTACATAGGCTTTTAAAAACACATTGCCGTCGGCATCAACAAAATCACCTTTAAAACCGCAAAAAGCGGCATTCGGCGTCAACTTAATGCGAACAAGATACCCGAGCGGATGTTCCTCAACAAAAGACATCGTTTACATATATTGCTCAATCCACTGGCTCAGCCGTGTAATAAACGAACCGACAAACAATATAGCCAGCAACAAAACGTACGGCGCAACATCATATCCCGAAACCGGCGGAACTTTCTGACGGATTTTGGTATAAACCGGCTCAGTCAGACTCTTTAAAATACTCATAAATTTTTCCGAATATTTATTATGTACGGTCAGCAATTTATATTTCAGCATCCAATACAAAATCACGTCAACCGCCACCACCTTAAAATAAAGGTCAATCACAACTCCTAAAATATCCAGAAGCGGTAAAACAAACAATCCTATAATTCCCATTTTTATTCTCCTTAACTGTTAGCGCCTTTTTTATAAGGTTCGGATAAATTCGATTCTTCCAACATCAAAAATCTTTCTTTATCAAACCTTCTCTGGCTCATTGTCCCGCGCAACGCGGAAATTTTAGACAGCAAGTCCGCTGATATTTCCTCTTGAGCCGGAATATTATCATTTTGAACCGGCTCTTGAGCAGCACTGACGTTCTGCGCACTGTCAAATTCGATGCGAAGCTGCAGAAGCATCAGTCTTTTAAGCCAATTCTCATAACCGAAAAACTCGGCATTTAAATCATCGTCTTGCTCATGATCAATCCCTAAGCCGGTTCTTTCCCGCGGAGAAAAGTTATATTCATACCCCAGACTTTGCAAGGACTTCAACATACGATAAATCGGTTTAGCTCTTTCAAATTCGCTACGATCGACTTCAATTTCAACGGCATCGCGCGTGTATTTTACGATCAAATCGTTAATTTCTCGTAAGCGAACAATGTTCAATGACAATTCATCAAAAATTTTTTCATCCGGTTCACCCGCAGCTTTATAGAGAGCCAATGCGGCAAAAAGCATAAATTCATGCCGGCTGATCTTATCTAAAAAATCTTTCCGTTCTTGATAATCTTCCGTTGTAATATAGCCGTCATTCATGTGCTTCATGATCTCCGCGGCACTTTCCAACACATTAAAAAATGTTTGTTCCGCAGATCCGTCCGTGGTTTCCTCGACCAGTTGATGCGCCAATTTTGAGCGCAATTGTTTTTGCGTATAAGACGAGTTATTAAATTCAACCTCATAGTCATCAGGCGCCAGAATCACTTCACGGACAAGCGTTCGCGCATTATCCCCGTCAACAGCCGGAAATATATTTTCCACGGCATCATATAAACTTTGAAAGTATGTGCAACTGCTGTAGCGCCCCATCAGCTATTCCACCTCAAATATCATTTTGGCCTGCTCCAGCCAAATAATGCGATCAATAATCCAGTTACTGATCTGTTCGATTTTTTCGATTTCCACACCCATAGCCAAGCCGACTTCGCCGATAAACAAAGTTTCTTCGTTTGACAGCACATTATCCACGTGCGCCAACATACACATTTCGCGCACCAGTTCCAGAGCCAAATGCCGATTCTTTATTTTTTTGACATTATCAATCACATAATGAATATCGCTTGTTTTCAGTTGTTCAACATTTTCAATACCCTGCTCTTCAGCTGCTTGCGTAATAAAGTTTATTTCTTCGTCATCGATCTTACCATCAACAACCGACAGACAAAACAGCGTTTGAAAAAATATATTTTTTTCCTCTTCCGTAGCTAGATCTAAATAGGAAGGAACAATGTTATTAATATCGGACATTTTTTTACTCCATCATAAAACATATCGCTTATGTTAACGAATTTCGCTTTATTTTGCAACACAAAAAATAAAAGAGTTTATTTTCCCTCATAGCGCACAAAACTCAAATATAAGCCACAGGCCGGCGCGCTCACACCGGCTTGCCGTCGGTCACATGCTTCCAATATTTTCCGCACATCTTCCGGCGTACGTTTACCGGTGCCGACTTCTTGCAGTGTGCCGACCATATTGCGCACCTGATGATAAATAAAAGACTTGGCCTCCACATTAAATATGATTTCATCTCCTTGTTTTTCAACATTCAACACATCGAGTGTTTTAACCGGCGATGCGGCCTGACAGCCGGCGCCGCGAAATGAAGAAAAATCGTGATGACCGATTAAAAAACGAGCCGCTTCTTGCATTTTTTTCACATCAAGCGGATAACTCACATGCCACACCCGATGGGTATTCAGCGGACTGTTGCCGCGCCGATTAAGAATACGATAGATATAGCCGCGCGCCGTCGCAGAAAACCGCGCATGAAAATCCTCGGACACTTTTTCTGTGTGATACACGCAAACCGGTGCTTTTAACTCACGAAGCAGCGCATTCAAACTCTCCTGCATTTTATATTCGCTTATATCCAAATCCGTATCAAAATGGGCGACTTGCGCCAACGCATGCACACCGGCATCTGTACGTCCGGCACCATACATTTCAGTTTTTTGATGTGAGAATCCCTCAAAAGCATTCTCCAAATATTCTTGCGCGCTGGCACCATCTTTTTGACGCTGCCAACCGACCAAATCCGTGCCATCATATTCCACTGTAATTTTATAACGCATATTATCCCTTCTTTCTGGTTACAACAATAGGAAAAACCGCTCCGCTTGTCAAATAAAAAACCAAAGCCTCTTTCGCGCTACGCCTTTTTTATTGTCATTCCTGCACCTGCACGCTGTGTCTTTTTTACTGTCATCCCTTTCGCGGCGCTGGCGTCTTATTTTTAATGTCATCGCTCGCACGGCACGCCGTGTCCGTGCGTCCAGCGATCCCATCTTTGCGCAGCACTGTACATCTTTTTTACTGTCATTTCTCGAAGTGCGCTGCGCGTCACTTCGTCAAGAAATCTCATCTTTGCGCAGCGCTATAAATCCTTTTTATGTCATCAATCCAGTTAAAAAAATTATGCACAAAGAGTTTTAGATTTAACATTCAGGTAAATAATTAACTTACGCATAACAGCAGTAATAGCAACCATTTTAGGTTTGGCACGTTCAAGCAAACTTTCATAAACAGGTTTATATTTAGTATCATATTTAACAGCCGCCAATGCTGCCATAAACAATGCTTTCTTAACCTCAATTCTTCCGTTCTGAGTTCGTCTGTAACCGTTTATTGTTCCGCTATCTTTAGCAAAAGGCGCAACACCACAAAGAGCAGCAATTTCCCGTCTATTCAAATATCCCAATTCCGGTAATAATCCCAGCAATATAAAGGCGACTTTCTTGCCCACTCCTTTTTGCTCCAACAATATCGTATATTTTGCATTTAGTTCCTCATCTTTTAGTATTAACTGCTCAATATGGTCTTCCAGTTTCATAATTTCTTTTTCGTATGTTTTAAGCAATGTTTGTATAGATTTGACAACAATCAGCGCATTATCAGGGGCTTTTAATCTGTTTTTTTCCTTCTGAGCCATATCTTTTAGGTCACTTAATCGCATAACAAGTTTTTTAATACTACTATTATATGGCTTGTATATGCGTAATCTTTCAAAACATTTTTCTCCATAATCGGCAAGTATTTTAGCATCTATCGTATCTGTTTTTGCTGTTATTCCCATAGCTCTGGCGAAGTTTTTTACTTTACGTCCTTCTGCTCTGATTACCTTAAATCCTTTGTCATAAAACATATTGACACACAAAGCTTCATAACCCCCGGTTAAATCTACTACAATATAAAGTTCTTCCGAAAATTCTAAAGCTCTGATATATTGGCGTATCCCCGCTTTAGAATTTTCTATCGTTTTAATCTCTCCGGTAGTACTATTGAAAATATCCAATTTATATTTTGATACATCAATTCCGATAAATCTCTTGTTTTTATTTTCTAGCATGTTATAATTCCTCTTGCTTATGGTACTTAACTTTCAATTGTTAACGTACGCGCATTGGATACGGTACAAGCAATCCATCAAGTATCCATTATTACTGGGCGGAGAACCTGATGACTACGAACTTTAGTGTTCTATCCCTCGTCGTTCGTCCGCCCTTTTTCTTCTTTATCACATCTTTTATAACATATTTTTAACTAACAATTCCTTGCGGTGTGCGGCGCATCACCGCATCAAGAAATCCCATCTTTGCGCAGCGCTATATCTATAAAAATATTGAAGATGCCCTGACCTCGTGTGTTCCACACTCATAGGTGTGACTTTTGATTAATTGATAAAAAACACTTGACTTTTGCTGCGGGGGGGTAATGTGAAAAAAAATATTTTTTTCACATTACCCCTTTGCCACATAAGGAGAAAAAATGACAATAAGAACAGAAACAACCCTTTTCAACAATCGTCTTCTTTCGCTATGCGCC
>JAFVEP010000025.1 GCA_017475935.1 Alphaproteobacteria bacterium | reverse complement strand
TTCTCGTCAACATATTCCCACTCGTCAGTATCGCTTGCTTCAACGGGGTTGCCGTTCTCGTCAACATATTCCCACTCGTCAGTATCGCTTGCTTCAACGGGGTTGCCGTTCTCGTCAACATATTCCCACTCGTCGGTATCGCTTGCTTCAATGGGATTGTCGTTCTCGTCAACATATTCCCACTCGCCAGTGTTTTCTTTTTCTTGTCCTTCAAATGCGTTCAAAAAACTATCATCCAGAGGTGTATCAATGTATGTCGGTTCTTGTTGTTCCGGCTCCGGTTCAGGCATGTTGTCAACCAAAGAAACAGGTCGAACATCATCTAAATCATCTAAAGCAACCGTTTCCGATGATTGTAAAGCTTCTTTAATTTTGAGCATGGCGTCATCATACAGATGCGAATGTGGTTTAGGTTTTGGCGGTTGTTCTTGTTTTATATCTTTTTTATGTTCCGGTTCTGCAGTTTTTTGGGGTTGCGGTTTAGTTTTTTGTGGTGCGGATTTTGGTTCCGTTTTTGTAAAAGCATTTAGAAAATCATCTGTTTTTTGGGTTTCATTAGGTAATTTTTCTGCCGATTTCTTTTTTTCAGGCAAAGGAGGCTGTTTTTTAGTTGGTTCTGAAAATGCTTTGGCTAAATCCGGCTCTAGATTATTGGCAAAAATGTCATCAAGAGAAATATTTTCCTCATTTTTCAAATTGTCTATTTCAAAGGCTTTTTCAAAATCTAAGTCTTTATCTGCCGGATTAGGTAATTCTTTAGATTTGTTTTGCGTTTGACTACCTGTCTTCGGTGTTTTTTGTGCTAAAGGTTGCTCGGCATTTTTCTTTTGCTGATTTTGAGATTTTTGCTCCGTCTTGTCTTTTCTTTTTTCTGCCTTGGTCTGAGATTGAAGTTGAGCTTGCGAAGGCTTTGAAGTTTCTTTTTCAACAGGTGTTGGTGCCGTTTGGGTGATATATATTTTTTCCGGCTGAGACTTGGTTTTGCTTAAAGTTTTAGCCAGTTCTTGTTGTGATTGCCGAATAGTTTGGGATAAAGTTTCACCAAAGGCCTTAATGGCCGCAAGTTGCTGTTTGCTGTTTTCACGCAGAGCTTCGGTAATGGAGTTGGTTATGGCAGAAACAGGTAATTCTTGAGTTTTTTGATTTTTATTTGTCGCAAAATTTTTGTTCAAAACTTCAATAATTTTCTGAAAATCGGCACGACGCTTTTCTTCCGTTTCACGCAATGTTTGTGTTATGCCGTTAAAACACGACGAATCCACATTAATGTTGTTAATTGTGGTTGTATTGGCGTTGTTGGTTTGCGCATTCATCTGCGCTGCAGCATGCGGAATGGTTCCAACAGGAACAGCTTCGGCACTAATGCTGGTTGATTGTGCAGTTATTTGGCTTTGAATTTTTTGCTGTAATTGGTTTTGCAAATTCATATTCTGCTCAAATTGAGATTGCATTTTGTTTTGCCAATCCAATTGTCTACCTATTTGGGTATTTAGTCTGTTTTGAACTTGACTTATTTGTTCGCCTACCTGTTCGGTGATTTTATTTTGCAATTCACCTTGTTTAATCAGTTGATTATTGAGTTGCTCAGTAACCTTATTTTGTAATTCGGTTTGTTTATTGAGTTGTGTATTTAATTGCTCTGCCACTTTGCTTTGCAACTCATTTTGCATATTGAGTTGAGTTTTGATGTGCTCCTGCAATTCGGACTGCGAGCGATTGAGTTGTTCAATGTTTTGTGAGAGAATAGTCTCAGTCATTTGTTGCATATTGTTCGCATAAGCATTGAACGATTTGCTCAATACATTGGATAATTCGTTTAAGTTTCCTCCCGGCATCAGATTATTGTTTTTGAAAGCTGTTGCCAGCGAACCCGCCAAATTACGAGCAAAATCCGGATCTAAACTGATTTTACCAGAGGCTACAACCGGAACATTAACAACGCTTTCCGGCGATTTTGATGTTTGAGTTTCTTCCTGTTGCAGTAAGCCGGTATTGTCTGCAGAATCTTTCTTTTTGATACCTTCCAGCTCCAAGATATGGTCCAGAAGGGCGCGCCCGCCCGGAATAGACGGTAAAATATGGCGAATTGATGCCGGCATACTTTTAAGAGATGCCGCAAATTCTTCTCTTTTTTCCGGCGGGAATATATGGATTTGGTGATAGATGTTCAGGTAGCGCTGAGCAACCAGAATCGGGTTTTCTTCTTCCGTTTCTTGCTGAGTCGCATCTGTTATTTTTTCTTCTGCCACGTTTTTATCCTTACGACAAAAATAAAATTACACCCTCTATCGTACAATAGAGAGTGTAAATTTCTTATTAAAATTTGCCTGATATTAAAGATTTATCACAACAATTTTATGGATTTTTGCCAAATCACTGTTATCCAATGCAACTCTTTCATCAGGATTCCATCTTAAACCATAAAGACGACCGTTTTCATCTTCTCGAATACTTAAAAGCTTTGCCTCATCTTCTTTGATGTAATACAAAGCAATATCTCCGGCGCTGACAACTTCTGTCGGGTCTGCAAACAAAACTGCACGACTGGAAATCAGCGAGCCTAACCGGCGTGTACATAAATTGATGGCATAGATATCATGCTTGGTTTGTAACTGAATAGGGCAAGCAACTTCTTTTAAGGCATCACCTCGGTCAATAATGATGTTACCTTCCGCATTACTGGAACCATAGACCGGAACCATAACAGAATCGCGTTCTCCAAGCATCATTGCACCCAAATTAGCGTACCGAGAATTATTCAAAACTCTGTAACGGTTATCATTATGCTCAATAATGTCGGTCAAGTCACCGGACTCTTCAAGCTCCTTAATTCGAGCTTTCAGTCCGTCGATGGTCATAGACATAGCGTGAGCAATATTTTTAAATTCTTTATCAGAAACTTCGCGTTGTCCCATTTCAATACGATGATAAACCGACAAGGTCATGTCGGCATGTTCAGAAACTTCTATTAATGTTAAACCGTTTTCGTTACGAATATGGCGCAAGCCGGCACCCAACGTTTTAAGACCGGCAGTTTGGTTAAT
>JAFVEP010000024.1 GCA_017475935.1 Alphaproteobacteria bacterium | reverse complement strand
GAAAAATAGGGGTGACTTTACCCGTTTAAAAATATTTTTTTTCACATTACCCCCCCGCAGCAAAAGTCAAGTCTTTTTTTATAAATTAATAAAAAATCATGCCTCCGAGTGTGGAACACACGAGGTTGGGGCATCTTCAATATTCAGATATAGTGCTGCGCAAAGATGAGATTTCTTGACGAAGTGACGCGTAGCGCACTTCGAGAAATGACAGTAAAATAGATGTATAGTGCTGCGCAAAGATGAGATCGCTGGACGCACGGACACGGCGTGCCGTGCGAGCGATGACAATAAAAAAAGACACACGGACACGGCGTATAGGGGCAGAAATGGCTTTGTTACTAAAAGATTCGGAAGACTTTGAATTTTTCGCTTTCAACGTGAAAAGGGGCTTGTCAGATTGATTTTAGAGTGATACATTGCCGTCATAAGGAGAAAAATGATGCTATGGAAAATAATGATGATGTCTGCAATGCTTTTGATGCCGCTTGCTACGCAAGCTATGCAGGAACCTTCAGAAACCGCAATACAGGCTTCGGCGCAAAACGGAGAAATTTATGATCAGTATGTGCAGAGAATTTTATCATCAAATGATGTTGCCGCATTTAATGAGCTGATCCGTTCCGGACTTGATGTCAATTCCAAAGATGCCGACGGTAACACCATGCTTTTCTTTGTGCTGACGCATAACGATGACTTGACAATGGCGGAAAACTTAATTAAAGCCGGTGCCGATGTGAATATGCCTTCGGCAAACGGAATGACGCCGATTATTGTCGCGACTTCTAAAGCCAATGAACTGATTTTGCAGAAAATGATGCTTGATGCCGTGCAAAAAAATGATCAGGCGGAACAGTATAAAACAGAAGCGCGCGTTCAGGAAATTGTTGAACAACAAATGGTTCGTGCCGTTAAAATGTTGGAAATGCTGATGCAAAACGGCGCCGATATCAATCAGGAAACTCCGATGGGTACGCCTTTGATGAATGCCGCAACCAACGATATGAACTTGATCATGGTTAAAATGCTTCTTGAGGCCGGTGCGAATGTTAATCAACAGGATCGCAGCGGTCGGACGGCACTTTTTTATGCGCGCATGTTTCAAAGCGATAATGTCGAAAATTTGCTGATTAAATCCGGCGCGGACGTTGATATTAAAGATAAAACAGGGTTGACTTATCTTGAAACCGAAACGTCGATGAAAAACGAAAAAGACAGGTTATCCACGCCATAACGCATTTTGTGAAAAATAATAATGCATTCTTAACCAATATGTTTTACTATACGTTCATCCGGTCAGCGATGGAGAACTCGTGTGACCATGTTTTAATTTTAAAAGGAAAGAATGATGATTATAAACAGAACTCAGATTTGTAAGGCTTTTTTAACGGCCTTTGCACTTTTATTTTCTGTTATAAACGGCGCTGATGCTTCAGAGTTGGATCTGTTGATTCCTTCTTTGGATAACGCCACTTATAACTTGTTCGGATTGACCGTTTCCGGAAATCAGCTTCTGGTTGCCGGCATGGGCATTTGTTTGTTGGGCATGGTTTTCGGATTGTGGGAGTTTTTCAGCATAAAAAAACTTCCGGCGCACGAATCCATGCTTAAAGTTTCTGAAACGATTTATGCAACATGCAAAACGTATATGAAACAGCAGGCTAAACTCTTGTTTGTACTTGAATTGTTTATCGGCGCATGCATCGTTTATTACTTTGCCGGCCTGAATAATACGCCTCTGGCGAAAGTACTCTATATTTTGCTGTGGTCCGTTTTAGGAATTTTAGGTTCGTTTACGGTGGCTTGGTTCGGTATGCGCATTAATACATATGCCAACTCGCGTACTTCTTTTGCTTCGCTTAAAGGCAAAGCTTATCCGGTTATGGATTTGCCGCTGCGCTCGGGTATGTCGATCGGCGTTTTGTTGATTTGTGTTGAACTTTTGGTGATGTTGTTCATCTTGGTATTTGTACCGCGTGATACGGCCGGTGCTTGCTTTATCGGCTTTGCGATCGGCGAATCGCTCGGTGCTTCGGCGCTGCGTATTTGCGGCGGTATCTTTACGAAAATTGCCGATATCGGTGCTGATTTGATGAAAATTATTTTCAAAATTGATGAAGATGATGCACGCAATCCGGGTGTTATTGCCGATTGTACGGGTGACAATGCCGGCGATTCATGCGGCCCGACTGCGGACGGATTTGAAACATACGGCGTGACCGGCGTGGCCTTGATTAGTTTTATCGTTTTGGCCGGCGGTATGCACTATACCGAAGACGGCAGCTTGGCAGAATATGTTTATGCACCGGAACTGCAGGCTCGCTTGATTACATGGATTTTCGCTATGCGTATTCTGATGATCATGACATCGGTCTTTTCATATGCGCTTAACGGATTTTTTGCCAAGATGATTTTCGGTAAAAAAGAATCTTTTGATTTTGAAAAACCTTTAACCAGTTTGATTTGGCTGACATCGCTGATCTCGATTGCCGTTACGTTTGGTGTTTCTTACCTGATGCTGCCGGCAACGCAGTTCGGTACCCAGATTTGGTGGAAACTTTCGGTGATCATCAGCTGCGGAACTTTGGCGGCAGCGATTATTCCGGAATTTACGAAAATATTTACATCTTCGAAATCTCAGCATGTTCAAGAGGTTGTAAATGCCAGTCGTGAAGCCGGCGCATCGCTGAATATTTTGTCCGGTATTGTTTCCGGTAACTTCTCGGGATTTTGGCAGGGTGTTGTTATGGTCGGCTTGATGGCGGTGGCTTATGTCGCCTCGCAAGGTGATTTGCAATATCTGATGATTTATCCGACGGTCTTTGCTTTCGGTTTGGTCGCTTTCGGTATGCTCGGTATGGGACCGGTGACTATTGCTGTTGACAGCTATGGTCCGGTAACGGATAATGCGCAATCCGTGTTTGAACTTTCGCAGATTGAAGCACAGAAAGGTATTAAAAAAGAAATTCAAAAAGAATATGGTTTTGCGCCGGATTTTGAACATGGAAAACATTTGCTGGAAGCAAACGATTCGGCCGGGAATACTTTTAAAGCAACGTCGAAACCGGTGCTGATCGGAACGGCGGTGATCGGTGCGACAACCATGATCTTCTCGATCATCTTGCTTCTGAAATTGGAACTGAATTTGATTGATGCCCGCGTGCTGATGGGATTGCTGTTGGGCGGCGCGGTCATTTATTGGTTCTCGGGCGCGGCCATTCAGGCTGTTTCGACCGGTGCTTATCGCGCAGTGAACTATATTAAAGAACATATTAAGCTGGATACAAAAAAAGCCGCGTCGGTCGAAGATTCCAAAACGGTGGTGCGCATTTGTACACAATATGCTCAGAAAGGTATGTTTAATATCTTTATTGTGATCTTTTCATTTGCGATTTCGTTTGCCTTCTTCGGTCCGGAATTGTTTGCCAGCTATCTGATTTCAATTGCGGTCTTCGGATTATATCAGGCGCTGTATATGGCGAATGCCGGCGGTGCTTGGGATAATGCCAAAAAAGTGGTTGAAGTGGACTTAAACGAAAAAGGATCGGAATTGCATGCAGCATCCGTTGTCGGCGATACGGTCGGTGATCCGTACAAAGATACGGCTTCCGTTGCCTTGAATCCGATTATTAAATTTACGACATTGTTCGGTTTGCTGGCCGCTGAAATGTCAGCCAAGGTTTGGGAAACCAATCCGGATGTGGCGCTGACCGTGGCTGTCGTATTTTTGCTGATCGGCCTTGTTTTCGTATGGCGTTCGTTTTATGCGATGCGCATTGAAGCGAAAAAGGTTGACTAATTAAATTTTGTTTGCTAGAACAGCGGCGATTATTTTGATCGTCGCTGTTTTTTTATAAAGGAGATTGTTTAATGTTGGCGAGTTTGGGAAGTTTTGATAGTACGCAGTTTATGAGCGCATTCATCGTATTGTTCGCGATTATTGACGTGATCGGTACTTTACCGGTTGTTTTGAACTTAAAACATAACGGCTATGTTGTCAGTGCGCCGCGGGCATCGATTATTTCTTTGTGTCTGTTTTTGGGTTTTATGTATGTCGGAAATGCCTTTTTGGGCTTGTTTGGTTTGGATATATCCTCATTTGCCGTTGCCGGATCGATTATTATTTTCATTGTGGCGATGGAAATGGTTTTGGATATTCATATTTTTCATCAAAGCAAAACATCTTCTAATGATGCCACTTTTACGCCGGTTGTTTTTCCGTTGATCGCCGGTGCCGGATCGTTTACGACTTTGTTATCCATCCGTTCGCAATATTCGGATTTGAACATTATACTGGCTATCTTTTTAAATATTTTGGTCGTTTATGTTGTGTTACAGTCGGCTTCGAAGTTGGAAAAGATTTTATCGCCGGGAATTGTCTGCATTTTCCAGAAAGCTTTCGGCATTATTTTGCTGTCTATTTCAGTTAAATTGTTTACGTCGAATCTGACGATTTTAGTCGGAAACATTATGAGGCAAAACTAGATCTATTCGGCTTGAATTTGCTGAAAAGCGCTTTCCCAACCGCGTGTATGGGAGGCGCTTTTTATTTTTTTCAGTGTTTGCGGATTTGCCACAAAGTTTTCGCTGATCGACGCAACAATGTTGTCATCTTTTAAACCGATGTAGTGAACTTGCGGAAAGCGGGCATACGCTGCGGCATAATTTCTTAAATCATCGGAAAGATCAAGCGGCGGAAGCTTATGATGATCTGTCCATGCACGGACGTCTAAATTGCCGGCAACCGTGACTAGTTTGCGGATGTCTAAATCAGGATATTTAACCGCGATCAGACCGGCAATCTGTGCGCCGCCGGAAAATCCGACTAAGGTTAAAGGCTTATCGGCCGCTATCTTTTGAATTGTTTCATAAGCCGCTTGAATCGTTTCCGGCGAAAAACGGGCGGTTGACCAATAAACAGG
Organism: Alphaproteobacteria bacterium; assembly: GCA_017475935.1. GTDB lineage: Bacteria > Pseudomonadota > Alphaproteobacteria > RF32 > CAG-239 > RUG410. The sequence continues at coordinate 51,233 of JAFVEP010000024.1, read as the reverse complement.
CTTACATGCACGATCTTGAACATATTGGCAGGCGCGCGCCATATAAATGACATTTAAATGCGGGTCGCCGAAAGCAAGCTTGCGTACAAGTGTTCCGTTCGGTGTCGGATCTGAACTGACACGACCGGAGGGCGTAAATGCCGAACCATCGCCTTCAATATATATTTTATACGGCATAGACGGATCGGTGATTTTTTTCCATACCGCGATTTTAAAAGTTGAGGTTTGAATTTCGTCGTAAGCATATTGCGGCGGAATCTCTATGCTTTTGCAAGCACAAAGCATAAAAAATAATGCGGCGAAACCTCTTTTCATATCAATACATCATAAGGTTATATTTCAAGTTGCTCGGAACTTCTTCCGGACCGTTATGATAGTCTCCCTGATAAGAAAGTGTGTAACTGTATACAACAAATCCGTACGGGTTTAAGATTTTATCTTCAGGTTTTGGAAACTGCATGTTTAAAACGTAGCCGATACGCATGGTTGCCCGCCAGATATCTACTTTCGGTTTAGGGTTATCGCGGGTGATGTCATAGGTTTTGAACTGAACCATCCACATGGAGCGCGACACACGTTTGGTCCAATCTATTTCAACATAGCGTTGTAAGCCGATTTTTTTGAATTGTTCGTTGGCCGTGGCGACATCTTTTTGCTGAAATTCCTGAAAAATAGCGTTGGTGGAATACCAATATAAGATGGATCCTTTGCGCCAACGATCCTGTAATTCGGCGTAATCTTCCGTAATGGTATAACGCAGCAGGATATAATCTCGGATATATTTTTCGGCGATTAAATCGCTGGCAAAGTAGTTGATTTCTTCTCTTTGCATTAATTCAAGCTGATTTGTGTCTTCATTGATACGAAACAGCTGCGGCTGTACATGATGCATTTTTAGAAGCATGAAAATAATGCTGGCGATAATCATGTTGAGACAAATACTTAAACAAGTGATGATGACCAGAAAACGCGATGTCCATAAATAGCGGCGCTCCGGAAAAGCATCAACGTGTATGCGCTCGGGAAAATAACCGAGCTGGTCGGGAGATTCCTTTTCTTTGTATTTGAATAATGTGCCCAGTATTGAAACCATTTTCTTACCCCAAATTTGTTCGTTTAAAATGATACTAAATGAAAAAGTGTAATAAAATGTTAATTTTTAATGATTATTATGGGGTGAGATAATTGACATATAAAGGGTACCGATATGAAAAAATTTCTTTATTTGATTGCCGGATTGATGGCTGTTTGCGCTTGCGTTAACAAACAGCATAATGACGCTAAAGGCACTGCTTATTATGCGGCTGAACCTGATGCGGCATATTATTCCGATTGGGACAGCGCAATACGCTATGATGCCGATATGCACAATATGTATGCGAAGGCACCGACTAAAATTGAAAAGCCGATTGACATGTATATGACCATGGCTTTGGCGCTTAAATATAATTACAGCGGACGGATGATGCGTTATCAGGAAAGCTTGCTGAAAGCCGGCCATTCCGGATATTCGCAACTGCAGGAAATTGCCTCGAACGCCGGCTATATGAATAATAACTACGGCGATAAAAGTCCGGATTTGAAGGTGGCTTGGAATGTTTTGGATATTTCAATGCTGTATTACATGAATAATGATCAAACTTTCAAACACAGCGTTTCGGTTGAACAAAGCCGCAAAGTTATTCAAAATATTTTGCAGGAAGCTCGTGTACTCTATTGGAAAGCTTTGACCGCACAGCGTTTGCTTCCGGTTATTGACGATACCATCGAGCATATTACGCTTGATGTTGACGAGATGAATGTTGAAGCAAAAGATTTGGCTAAAGAGGGTAAAACTCCGGATACACAGCAATTGGTCAAAAAACGTAAGTACATGGAAGCTATTCAAAAACTTTCCGATTTGAAACGCGATATGGAAACAGCACACGAAAATCTGGCTTCGCTTATGGGTCTGCATCCGGCAACACAATTTACGCTTGTCGGTAAAGAATACGGTAACTTCGCTTTGCCGAATATTAAACAGAACTTGTCACGACTGGAATGGCTGGCTTTAACCAATCGTCCGGAACTTAAAGTTCACGATTTGTTGACTTCTTCCGACGACTTGCAAATTATCATTGATAACTTCCGCGATGACAGCGACAGTAATTATCGCAGCAATCCGAATGCATATAGTCAAAAATGGTGTTCGGCAGCTAAAGAGGCATCTATGACGGTTTATGAAAATAAATACCAAGGGGTTGATGAAAGAACTTTGGCAAATTTGCGCCGTCAGCGTATGACTTCTTTGATTTTGAATCAGGTTTATGTCGGATGGGCGCGCTATGTTTCGGCTGAGGAAGATTATCAGATTGCGATGGAAATTGCCGGAACATCGGAAAATATTGCTGAAGATGTGACGGCGGCTAAAGGCAGCAAAGCCGAAAAAAGTCAGCTTGAGGCCGCTCGGGCGATCAGCGATGAAACAAAAGCTTCGCTTGCTTATGTTGATCTGCAGGATGCGCTCGGGACATTGTATGCGACCATCGGTTTAGATGCTGTTCCGTATTACATGCTCAGCGAATCGCCGTCACAAATTGCTCTTGCTCTGCGCGAAACATTGGAAAAATGGCGTAACGGTGAGTTTATTCCGGATAACAGACCGTATTTGATGGAAATTCCGAGCCGTCGTCCGCCGGTTAATTTGTCGTCCGAAAAATTATTGCCGGATGTAACTTATGAAACCGGTCAGCATATCGAAATCAGCGTGCCGGCAAAAGTATTTGATAAGATGGGCTGGAAAGAGGGTACGTTTACGACCAAAGCCGGTTTGGTTGACGATACGCCGTTGCCGAAGTGGTTGAAATATAATCCTGAACAGCGCTTGTTTACGGGATTGGCAATGCCGGGCGACGGCGGTGTTTATCCGATTAAGATCTACGCGATGGATCAAAAGAATAACATTGCTTATTTGACATTTAAGCTGACGATTGTGGAAACCTATGTTCCGTCAATCACTGTTCGCGGCTTAAATCGCGCTCGTAAAGCAACGGTGATGAAGAGTTGTCACGGGGATCAGTGTACGGATCCGACACTGGATAGTGTCGAGGTCTATGCACCGGTTCGTAAAGTTCAGTATTAGGTGCTGATGTATATAAAAAAACCTCGCCTGTTGCAAGGCGAGGTTTTTTTGATGGTAAAATCAGTAAAAGAAGAAACTTATACGCAGATTACTACCTATTGAACAAGCATTCGTAGCTTTATCAACCGGTATCGGGAGAGAAACAGTTGATCCGCCAGCGCATCCTACTAGAATGGATGAACCATTATCAAAAGAACCCGAGCAGCCATCTAAATATTGGGATGGAGAGCCGAGCGCTACAGCAAACAAGCCTTCGCCGGCGCCCCAATCTTGCGTGGCGAGTTCAATGCATGCATCTTCAGGTATATCATATACCATCAACGTAGCAGCCTTTTGATCGTCGTGGATTTTTCTACCCGTTGCGTTAATCGAAAAACTACCGCCGAATGGGTTGGTGGCGTTATTAGATGTAGAGCTTTCAAAAGCCGATTCCGGTAAGATTTTGGCCTTGCGCAGAACAGTGTTGTTAATACCGGCATAGTTTTTTTGCCCGCTATAGAGCGTACGCACACCATTGATTATTTGGGCAACCTGATCTGCCGTTTTATTAATGCGGTATTTGCTCATGGCTTTGGAATAGCCGGCGATGCCACCCACCGATAATACGCCGATGATGGCCAAGACGCCGAGCATCTCGATCATACTTCTTCCGGATTGGGTTGTTTTGGTTTTCATTCTGATATTCTCCTTATAAAAATCTGTAAAAAAACTTTCTATAGCATATCAGCTTGCGGCAAAAAAACAAGCATTTTTTAAAATATGCGAAAAATCACTTTCTTGCGTTTGGCAAAAAAGTGATTTTTGTTAGAGTAGAAATGCTCTTAATTTTCAGCATTTGGGTGCTTGAGTTTTTTCTTTTCATGCTTGAGCATTTTTTTGGTTTTGTGCATGCAATGCTCAATGCTGTTGGTTTTATCATCCAAACACTTTTGTAATGATGTGCGCGCTTGCAAATCAATATTTTGATATTCCGGCAGGCGGCGGATATTTTGACCGGCATGAGCGGCTGACGCGAACATGAAAATACCGGCGGCTAAAATTAAAAACTTTGACATGTGTTCTCCTTTTGAAATGTGTTGACGGCTGAGATATAATGATTGAAATGTCTATTCCAATATGCTATGAAGTTATAGATCAGCGGAGAAAATGATGGTAAATGAACAGATAAAAAAACGAGATGTGGCCGCCGGCTTGATTATGTGTGACGGCTTGATGCTGATTGCACAACGGAAACATGGCAAAAATTTGGAATATAAATGGGAGTTTCCCGGCGGAAAACTGGAAGCGGGTGAAACATTGGAAGAATGCCTGAAACGCGAGCTTATGGAAGAAATGAATCTGGAAATTTTCGTTCGCGAGCCGTTTGTGGTCAGCAGCTATGATTACGACTTCGGTACGATTGTGTTGCACAGCTTTTGGGCAACATGTAAAAGTCAGGATATTCCGCTTATTTTGGAACATGAGCAATATCGTTGGGTTGATCCGAAGGACTTGCCGAATTATGATTTTGCGCCGGCAGATAAACCGATTATTGAGGCTATTATGGGTTTGCTGTAAGGTGTTGCAAAAATGAGTTTGATGATTATTTATGCGTAAAAGACGGGAAGGGTTACATGGAAAAACAAAACATCGGTTATGTGGCGGCAATTAACGGCAGTGTTCTGGAAATTGAATTTCCGGACAAGCTTCCGGCCTTGTTTAATGAACTGCAGATCGGTGAGTTGATTGCCGAAGTTCAAGGATATATTGATGAAAAAACCGTGCGCGCGCTTGCTTTTGGTTCGACAAACGGTTTGGCTCGGCAGGTGAAGGTGATTGATAAAGGTCATCAAATCAAAGTTCCTGTCGGCAGTAAAGTGCTCGGCCGCATGTTCGATGTTTTCGGACATCCTCTGGATAATAAAGAAGCTGTGGATACGAAATTGCATCGTTCGATTCACGCACCGTCCGTTGCGTTGGAAAAAAGAGAGGCAACGGCCGGAATATTCGTTACCGGCATTAAAGCTATTGATTTACTGGCACCGTTGGAACGCGGCGGTAAGGCCGGTTTGTTCGGAGGGGCTGGTGTCGGAAAAACGGTGTTGATTACGGAGCTGATCAATAATATGGTCGGACGCTATGACGGCGCCAGTATCTTTTGCGGTGTCGGGGAACGCTCAAGAGAAGGCGAACAGCTTTATCGAGAAATGAAAGAGGCCGGTGTGCTTTCTAAAACCGTTATGGTGTTCGGGCAAATGAATGAAGCGCCGGGAGTGCGCTTCAGAGTGCCGCTGACCGGTTTGACAATGGCCGAATATTTTCGTGACCATGAAAAAAAAGATGTTTTGCTTTTGATTGATAATATTTTTCGTTTTGTGCAGGCCGGATCGGAAGTTTCGGTTCTTTTGGGGCAAATGCCGTCGCGCGTGGGCTATCAGCCCTCGCTCGGAACGGATATCGCCGAATTGGAAGAACGGATTTCATCAACCAAAGATGCCGCCATTACTTCTATTCAGGCGGTTTACGTTCCGGCTGATGATTTTACCGATCCGTCTGCTGTGCATACGTTTGCCCATTTGTCGTCCAGTATTGTCTTGTCACGCGCACGCGCGGCGCAAGGGCTTTATCCGGCCGTTGATCCGCTTAATTCGGCCTCGAATATGCTGACGCCGCAGATTGTCGGTGAAAGGCATTATAATGTCGCCATTGCCGTGCGTAAATGTTTGGCCGAATATGAAGAACTGAAAGACATTATCGCTATGCTCGGGTTTGATGAACTGCCGGAACATGATCAGCACACGGTTTTAACCGCGCGGAAATTGGAACGCTTTTTAACGCAGCCGTTCTTTACAACTTATCAGTTTACCGATATGGAAGGAAAATCCGTTGATTTGGAACAAACAATTGATGGCTGTGAACGCATTTTGGCCGGAGAATTTGACGGCTATAATGAAAATGATTTCTACATGATAGGTTCCGTTGATGAAGTAAAACAAAAAGAAGAGGTCGAAGAAACGCCGAAGGAGGCCGTTGTATGATTCTGACGGTATACACATCTATGGGGACAGTTTTGCAAAATAAGGTCAGTAAAATTTATCTGGATGCCTTGGACGGCGGGCGGACATTGTTACCGAAACATGTGGATTTTGTTTCCGCACTGGGGGCGAGCATCGTTTCTTATGAAGACCTCAATCATCAGCGCTATTTTATGGCGTGCCATTCGGGAATTGTGGTTAAAAAAGGCGAAAATGTGACCATGACCGTTCAAGGGGCTTTGGTGCGTGATAATCTTGACGATCTGCAACAAGCAGTTGTGGCTGAATTTAAAGAAAATGAAGAACAGCGTAAAGAACTGAATACGGCGATGGCGCGCTTGGAGCTGGGATTGATCAGAGGGTTTAATCAGATGAAAGGACAGTCTTATGGCGGATTATGATCACTCGGTGCAAAGCCAAATTCGCGATAAATTGGTGCGCAAGGCGCAAACAATGGAAAATCGGCCGCGTCAGCGCTGGCGGACTAATTTCGGTATGATTGCGTCTTTGAGTGGTGTGATTATTACGCCGATTGTTCTCGGTATATTCGGCGGCGGTTACTTGGATGAAGTTTGGCCTCAGCATTTTTCGTGGCGCTTGACCGGACTGTTTCTCGGCTTTATCTGGGGGATAGGCAATGCGTATTTTTGGATTAAAATCGAAAATGAAAAAATTGAAAAAATAGGTTCGGATAGGAGATTATAGCTTATGGAAATAAATGATATTCTGCACTATTTGTTTTCCGAATCATCCCTGTGGCGTATGATTGTGGCGGCAATCTGCGGGGCCGGTGTCGGTATGATTTATTTTGAAAGCTTGCGCTGGAGCATTAAAAAATTAAATACAAGTAAGCATCGTATTTCTATGTTTGCCAGCGTGGCTATTTGCCGGATTGCTTTGTTTTTCGGTGTGTTGATTCTGGTCGGACATCGGCAGATTTCGTTGATTTTGATTTATTTAGTCGCGTTCTTTTTGATGAAAATTCTTGTCATTTGGGTCGAAAAACGCCGAATTGTCCATGATGTCAGCCGCAGCGGAGAAAAAAATGAACGTTGATTTTTCTCGCTGGCTTGATATTCCGGTCACCGATAAAAAAATCGGCTTGGATAATTATGACAGCATTCATCTTTTTTCGTGGGATAATATCTACATCAATGTCACGATTTTTAACAGTTGGATTGTGATGGCGCTGATTGTGCTGATTTCGTGGCTGATTACGCGGCATTTGACTTGCGGCAAAGAGGTTTCAAAAGCGCAAACATTGATTGAAACGATGGTTCTTTGGCTGCAAAAAGAAGCAAACGAAACAAGCGGTTCGAAAACTAATCAGTATCTCGGTATGGCGATGGGGTTGTTTTGTTTTATTTTGGTATCAAATCTTTTGACCTTTATTCCATGGTTTCGACCGCCGACAGCCTCGCTGAGTACGACCATGGCTCTGGCCGGAGTTGTCTTTCTGGCCATTCCGTATTTTTCAATTAAAAATGCCGGAATTAAAGGGTATTTGAAAAAATTTATTGATCCGATTCCGCTGATGCTGCCGATGAACATTTTCAGCGAATTTTTCTCGATTTTTGCGATGGGTTTGCGTTTGTTCGGCAATATGCTCAGCGGTGTGATGTTTGCCAGTATTTTAAGTGCGTTTGTGCCGATTGTGGCGCCGCTGACGATGCAAACTCTCGGTCTTTTGACCGGATCAATACAAGCGTATATTTTTGCTTTGCTGGCGGTGGTTTATTCTTCAGCCGTCAAAGAAGAAATTGAACCTGAAAATTTAACTTAACTAGATGGAGGTGTAAGATGGATTCATATGCGATTATAGGTGCTGTATCAATTTTGGGAGCCTGTCTGTGTATGGGCATAGGCTCGATCGGCTCGGCACTCGGTGAAGGACATGCCGCCGCGACGGCTCTGCAGGCGATGGCTCAGCAACCGGACGAAGCCAGCCGTATTCGCTCGACAATGTTTGTTTCGCTTGCCATGATTGAAACAACAGCACTTTATGCTTTGCTGATTGCGTTTTTGGCGCTTTATGCAAATCCGTTTTGGAATTATGCAATCAGCCAATAATTCGCTCGGGACTGTGAAAGAAAAATGAGTATAGATTTTTTTACACTGATTGCACAAATTTTTAATCTGTTGCTTTTGCTTTTTTTGCTGCGTAAATTTTTGTATTTACCGGTTTTGAAAATTGTAGAAGAACGGCAGAAAGTGATTAAAAGCGAATTGCAAAAAGCTGCTGATGAACATGCGCGTGCTTTGAAACTTTCTAAAGAATGTTCGGCCAAAATGGCTGATATTGATCGGCAACGTCAGGTTATTCTGGATCAAACCCAAGAACATGCGCAAGAATTGGCTCAGAAGCTTGCGGCAGAAGCTCACAAGGAGTATGAAAATGCCCGCTTGCAGTGGAAAAATAAACTGCTTGCCGAACAAAAAACACTCGAATTGGCTCTGCAAAATCTTGTTGTGGAACATTTTGATGCCTTTGCGCGCGGTGCGTTGGAACAAATGGCGGATTTGTCTTTGCATGCGCTGATTGTCGAGAAATTTAAGCAAAAAATAGAAACGCTTGACGATGAGGAAAAAAAACAGATTGCGGCGGCATTAAAAACAGATCGTCAAATTAAAATTTTATCGGCGCTGCCGCTTAACGATTCTTTGCAAAAAGATTTAACGCATTTTATGCATAACAGCCTGCAGGTTGATCGCTCGGCGGAAATCACTTTTGCGCAAGATTCTGCGCTGATATGCGGTATTGCCTTACGCGTTCGTGATCAGATGATTTCGTGGAACTTGGCTTCTTATATGGAAAATTTTCACAAGCAGATGAGCGATCAGTTGGAAAACTTGTTAAACAGAGGGAAAAATGCTTGATATAAAAAACACCTTCAATGCGATTGATCAGAGCATTAAAAATACCAAGGCCGAATTGAAACATGAGGAGGTCAGTGTTGTGTCGTCTATTTCGTCCGGAACAGCGCTGATTAAGGGATTGGCACACGCACAGATGAATGAGTTGCTGAAGTTTTCCGATGATGTTTTCGCTATGGTGCAAACGCTTAATCGCGACACGGTCGGTGCAGTGTTTTTGAATAATCCGGATTCTGTTAAAGCCGGTGATATGGTTTATCGAACGGGCAGGGTGGTTGATGTTCCTGTTTCCGATTCATTGTTGGGGCGGGTGATTAATCCGATCGGTTTGCCGCTAGATGGTAAAGGGCCGATATCGGCGCAAAACCGATGTCCGGTGGAGGTTGATTCGGCGCCGATTATGGATCGGGCTCCGGTTGATCAGCCGCTGGAAACAGGGATTAAAGCCGTTGATGCATTTGTGCCGATCGGGCGCGGACAACGCGAACTGATTTTAGGTGATCGCCAGACCGGAAAGACGGCCTTGGCGCTCGATGCGATTATTCATCAAAAAGATAAAGATGTTATTTGTATTTATTGTGCCATCGGGCAGCGTAATTCGGCAGTGGCCGGTGTGATTGCCGATTTGGAAAAATACGGAGTGTCAGATCAGTGTATTGTGGTTTGCGCCGCCGCTGATGATGAAGCCGGTATGCAGTATATTGCGCCTTATGCCGCAACGTCTATCGGAGAATATTTTATGCATCGGGGGCGTGATGTTTTGGTCGTTTATGATGACTTGACCAATCATGCCAGAGCTTATCGGCAAATGTCTTTGCTGTTGAGAAGACCACCGGGAAGAGAAGCTTTTCCGGGAGATATCTTTTATATTCATTCCCGACTTTTAGAGCGGGCGACGCATTTGCGTCCCGAAGCTGGCGGCGGATCGCTGACGGCCCTGCCGATTGTTTCGACCGAAGCGGGAAATATTTCGGCGTTTATTCCGACGAATATTATTTCAATCACCGATGGGCAAATTTATCTGTCCGCCAATTTGTTTCAAAAAGGTATTATGCCGGCGATTGATATCGGCCGTTCTGTTTCGCGTGTGGGCGGTGATGCGCAGCTTCCGGCTTATAAAAGTTTGATCGGTCCGTTGAAATTGTTCTATTCGCAGTTTGAAGAGCTGGAATCTTTCAGCCGTTTCGGTACACAGCTTGATCAAGAAACAAGGAACCGCATTCGCCGCGGTCAGGCAATTCGGTCCGTTTTGGAGCAAAGGCAGTATCAAACACTGGCGGCATCTGATCAAATTGCCGTGTTTATGGCGACAAATGCCGGTTTGTTCGATCAGCTGTCCGCACAAAATTTTGTGCCGGCGCAGGCTTCGGTTTTGCGGATTTTTAACACACAGTTTGCTCGAGAAGCAAAGGCAATAGAGGAACGGCAAAAAATATCTTCTGAACGTCAAAATGAAATGATTGCCGCGTTTCGGCAGGCTTTGCTTCGTGAAGGATTAATCGCCGATGACGCTTGAATTGCTGCAGCGAAAAATTAAAAATACACAGGATTTACGTGGTATTGTCAATACCATGAAAACGCTTTCTTCGGTCAGCATATTGCAATATGAACAGGCTAATCGAGCCTTGGATCAGTATCGGCGCAATCTGCGTGATGCTTTTCACGCGTATGTGCAAAAATTCGGCGTTCCGTTGCAGCCGAAACAAAAAACGGCGCAGCAAAAACATCTGGTCATTTTGATCGGTTCGGATAACGGTATGGTCGGCAAATTTAATCGGGAAATTATGGAAAAAGCCGCGGCTGAATTGCAAAAGAAAAAGATTGACGTGAAAAATGTTTTGTTCCTGATTATCGGTAAGCGTTTGATGATGCTTGCCGAACAACAAAACTTAGATGTTTACGGCAGATACAGCGTTTCCAATTCGGTTAAGGCGGTCAATTCTTTGGCGGAAACGATTATTATCAAGATTGATGAGGCGATCCGTCTGAAACATATCAATACGGTGACGGTATGGTTTCATAAACATAGTAAAAATTCTTCCGTCAGCGTCGAAAAGCGGCAGATTCTGCCTTTTGACTTTTCTGTATTAAAACGGCTGAAAGATAAGCCATGGCCGACAAACAATATTCCGTTGATTACCTTGGCTCAAGAACAGCTTCTGCCGGCTTTGATTAACGAATCATTGCTTGCGGCCGTGTCCAGTCAGCTGAATTATTCGCTTGCGGCCGAACATTACACGCGTATGACAAACATGCAGAATGCCGAAAAAAATATTGATGAAAATCTGGCGGCTCTGGATTTGGAATTTCAGCAGAAACGCCAAGAGATGATCACCGATGAGCTGATCGATGTGATCTCGGCCTCAGAAGCCCTCAAATAAGTTTTTTCAGCCTAAAAACGATAACCGATACTGAACAAACCGAAAGGTTTGGCTTTTTGTTCCAAAGGAACGCCCAGCTCAGCCGTAGCTTCAATGTTTCCGTATGTATATTCTCCCTTGGCGGTCAGTAAACCGAAGTCGCGCTGTGTTTGACGGCCGCGAATGGTGTAGTAGCCTTGAGCGTCGGCAACACTGACCTTTGAGCGATCTTTATCGCCGAATTCGCGGTAGTACTTGCCGCCGATTTCGAGGGCCAATGTTTCGGAATTATCGGTGATGAATTTTTTCCGCAAGCTCAGACCGAGCATGGATTGTGCTGAGGTCAGATCTTTACTCTTGATCTTTAAGCCGTTGTTGCTTTCGGAAATTTTACCGGCATGAATGTTCAACACATCGAATCCGGCCATTGGAACGATTTCGGCAATACCGAAGTCTGTTGTATGTTCGAACTGCGTATCGGCACCGTAATAGTATTCCTTTGTGCGCGCTTTATGGGCGTCATAAGCACTTCTGCGGCGATAATGTCCGCGGGTAAATCCGGCTTTCGGCTTGAACATCAGCGCATTTTCACGCGATCCGAGCATGATCGGAGCAAAGATTTCGGCAGCGTTGTGATAACGTGAAGAGTCATCGTTATAACTGCTGACGGCACGATAAATGTCGAATCCGAGCGCTGTGCGGATGCCATTCGATAAGGTGTGCTGATAAAATCCGAAAGCGCCGCTGACTTTGTCTTTGTATCCCAAAGCTCCGCTTTTTGTTCCGGCGCGACGTTGATAGGTCAGCATTTTGATATGCGCACCATCACGATCGGAGGCAAAAAGTGCGTCGGTGATTTCGCGATGAATGACCTTTTCGGTGTCCGTATTTTGCTTGATTAAGTTCGGTATCATGTTGAAGCCGAGATCGCGGTTCAAGTTTTGTGCGAAAGCTTTCTTTGTGGCGGCCGATTTTAAAGAGGCAAACAGGACTTCGCCTTTTTGGTTTTCATAGTTTTGTGTCAAATAGCCGGCAATTTTCTGATCATCAACGACACTGTCTATGGATTTCATGGTCATGACAACGTCGGTATTGCCGTTTGCGTTCGCCTGTTTGTCGGCGTTGAACATGTAGGATTTTGATTTGACGACAATGCCTTTATCGGTACCGACGAATGAATTTTCATTGACATAGGTGGTATCGAATCCGCTTTCGACAATGCTGGAATCAGCGCCTACCGTTCCGGTAAACGAATCGGCCTGATATTGACCGCCGGCGCCGACGGAAATATTCGGATCTTGATCATCGCCGAAGTTCATTTCACCGCTGTTGGCGATGGTTCCCGTGTTCAAAATTTTCAGCGTATACATTTTCTTCGTAAAGGATGAAGTGCCGACATTGTTGTTTCCCACAGGGGCGGAACCGCAATATTCGGAACCTTGTGCGGTCGAACATGTCGCTGAACCTAAGTCCGCGCTTGTGAGGTTGTAATATGGTCTGAGTTCTGGGACTATAGACGAATTCATTATGTAAATTCCAAAATTTTGTGTTTTTGCATTGCCGGTGATGGTTCCGGTATTTTTGATGTTAATCGTGGCATTTTCGCTTTTAGGAAAGAGATAAATACCATTAGTAATGGTTCCGCTATTGGTAATGTTAAAGCCTACAGCGGATCGTGCATAGACAGCTGTATAGTTTCCTGTGTTGTCGCTGTCACCGATAATTGTTCCATGGTTCTTAATTGTGATTAAGCCGTTATCGTTGATGGCATAAATGGCATATCCCTTACTGCGAATTTGACCATCATTGAGAACCGTCAAAGAAACAGCATTCGATGTATTGTTTATATAAACTGGTTTTTCTTCACCTTCTATGACTCCATTGAAACCGTTGGAAACAGTCAGATCTGAGGTCAAATTCCCTGCTGAAATAGCAGTGCCTTCTCTGGCTTGAATTGTGCCATAATTTTTAATAGCTCGAATATTTTTACTGACATCAATACCTATACCAACACCAGCAGCTACGTTAATTTGTCCGCGGTTAATGATTGTACCGCTATCTGCAGCAATAGCTGATTCGTTTTTATTAACGTTGATTATACCGGTTTCTTCATTAATGAATACATAGCTGTTATCTTGATTTTGAATGGTAAATCCCTTATCTTTGGCGTAGTTAAGTGACACTGTTGCTGAATTGCTTTGATCGGCCACAATCGACGGATCATCCGGAGCGACGAATGGGCCAGTACTTGGCTCAAGGGTTGTGTCGGTGCCTCCGCCTTGTTCAGTACCTGTATCAGAGATGCATTTACCATTGGAAGTTAAACAAGAAGCACCTCCCAAGTCTGCAGATGTAATGCCATAATCTTTTTCATATGCATGGTCGATATAAATTCCAACATTATGTGTTTTGGCGCTACCTGTGATCGTACCGGTGTTGTGAATTTGAATAGTGGCATCTTCACTGCCCATATAAAGATAAACACCATTTGTTATCGTTCCGGTATTGGTGAGGCTTATATTCTTATTTGTTGCGGCATAAATTGCAGCAACAGTTCCCTCTAATGTACCGCTGTTGTTAATATTTATATCTGAAGTTGTTGCAACATAAATACCATATTCTTTGGCGCCACTGATTGTGCCGTCATTATTAACTGTTACGGGGTAACCCGTATCAGTTACATAAATAGAGCTTTGGGCAGGACCTGCAATGCTACCGCCGACACCGTTGGTTATGACGAAAGGAGAGTTCAGTTGAGAGGCTGTGATTCCATAATTATGCCCTTGCGGATTACCCTCAATATTAATTGTTCCGTAATTTTTAATCGCTTTTACATCTTCGCGACCTAAGATACCTTTGAGATCTTTTCGGTAATTGGCCTTTCCACTCTCATAATTCGGATCGAATTGATCTGCATAGCTACCATCCAATTGAATCGTACCAAGGTTAATGATTGTGCCGCTGTCGGCAATTATGCCGTGGCTAGAACTTCTCTGCACAGTAATCTTACCTTTATTTTCGAAAACAAAAGAATTACTTTTGCCCGTAATTTCAATCCCATTGACTATTGCATTTGTTGAGAATGCTGTGCCGTCATCTTGTATGCTATCTACTCTTATATCCTCATTATTCGTTTCACTTGCGACGATACTAGAATCATACGGATCAAATGAGCCGGTATTGTCGCCGCTTGTACCTGTACCCGTACCAGTTCCTGTACCCGTACCTGTGCCTGTGCCCGTACCTGTACCGGTATCGGTTTCTTCCGGTTCAGGGGCTTGGACGATGCATGTTCCCGATGGGCCGCATGTGGCCGAGCCTAAGTTGGTGAAGGTGTATTCTTTCGTAAAGCCATCCGGAGCAATGTAAATGTTAGCCTCATGCCTTCTAGGTCCACCGGACATAGTACCTGAGTTATATAAATCAATCGTTGTGCTTGTGTTCTTCGGAACAAGGTAAATACCACCGATGATGCTTCCAGTATTGGTAATCTTGATACTATTGTTTGCTTCAATATATATGGCCTCAACAAAATCTGTATCGGGGCTTTCAATAGTACCGGTGTTATAAATCTCAATGTCATTAACCTCTCGTGCATGGATAGTTGTGGCACTTGATGAGGTGATTTTAGAATTATTTTTAATTGTTACTTGTGAAATGCCATATGTATCGATAGCATAATATGAGACAGAAGATTCACTGGTAGCATGTTCCGTTTTGCTTATTATTCCGTCATTAAGAATGGTTAATTTTGAACCGTTTTTTGCATTAATTGCGAATGTGTCACTTACTATATTGCCGTTTTTCCCATTCACTAAAGTGGCATCTGATTCAAGATCACGTAGTACAATCTCTCCCTTAATTGTGCCATAGTTTTTAATAGAGCTTATGTGCCGTCCACCAGATATAGCCCAACAATTACCGATTGGACACTGAGCATCAATTACTCCTCTGTTAATAATTGTTCCCATTAAAGCATTTATTCCATATAGCCTATCGCTATCCGAATTTGGGGCGAAAGCAATATGGCCATTGCTATCATTAATAAATATCCTGTTTTCGAGAATCTGGAATCCAGGAGATGCTAAATGTTTAGGATTTTCAGATGCCTTTTTAGCAACGATAACCTTTTCGTTGTTGCTGAGATCGGCCACAATTGACGGATCATCCGGCTCAAAGCGGTTGGTGCCCCAAGTCGCTCCGCCGAGGTTATCAAATGTATATGCGCGGTTGAAGTCCGACTGATAGATGTAAATGCCGTAGTTTTGGCTATCAAGTATCAGCTGACCATTGATTTCAACCTTGCCGGTGTTGTTGGTGATTGTGCCGCTATTATTAATCGTAATCCCGACATTTTCGGTCTTTGGAACAAGGAAAATGCCGTTGGTGATGGTACTTAAATTGGTAATATTAATGTTAGAGTTCGATTCGGCATAAATGCCGGCAATCGTGCCGCCCAAAGCATTATTATTGATAATGGTTAAAGGCGAAGCACCTTGCGTTGAATAAATGCCGTATTTGGCGCCGGAAATTGTACCGCTGTTGGTGATGTTAACGGCACCGACATTGTTGGCATTGATGGAGGCAAAACCGCCGCTCAAAATGCCGCCGACGCCATTAGTGATAGCAATGGATGAACCGCCGATCGGTGCGGCGTAAATTGCACTGGAAGCCGCATTGTTGACCGTGATGCTGCCTGTGTTGTTGATGGCTTTGACATTGCCCTCGGCGTAAATGCCATAGCTGTCAGCATAATTGCCGATGGTGATTTTTCCTTTGTTGTTGATTGTGCCGCTGGTGGCATAAACCCCCTTGGCATTGGCGCCGATAATGTTTATCACACCGGTGTCTTTACTGTTGGTAAATGTGAAATCGTTGCCATTGGTAAAAGAAAATCCTATTTTATTTTCCGGAACATTGACAGTTTTGCTGTTGGTATAAGGATCTTGTTCTCCGCCTCCGCCTTGTTCTCCGCCTCCGCCTTGTTCTCCGCCTCCGCCTTGTTCTCCGCCTCCGCCTTGTTCTCCGTCTCCGCCTTCTTTTTTCTTATAACACCATTGTACGCCTTGCGCCGTGGTACATGTCGCACCGCCGAGATCTTTATCTTCAAAATAATAGCCGCTTTCTTCACTTGGCGTAAAACCGCTGTTATTGATATAAATGCCGTAATTTTTCGTTAAAGCGCTGCCGGTGATGGTGCCGGTGTTTGTTATACTGATTTTAACACCGTCACGCTTCGGAACAAGATAAATACCATTGGTAATTGTACCAATATTCTTGATGTCGACGCTTGTGTTTGTTTCCGCATAAATGGCGGCGATGGTGCCGCTCAGCTCATCGTTGTTGGTAATGGTTAATTCAGAAGCACCTTCAGTGGCGTAAATGCCGTATTGTGCATTGCGGATTTTACCGTCGTTGGTGATGGTGACGGCGCCGACATTTTTGGCATTGACGGAAGCAAAACCACCCTCTAAGACTGCTCCGGCGCCGTTGGCTATGGTTAAAGTCTGGCCGCCGACCGGATAAACATAAATACCGTTGGAGCTGTTGCCGGTAACTTTTATTGTGCCGTAGTTGTTGATGCCGGAAACTTTGCCGTAAGTTTCAATGCCATTGCTGCCTGTGTAATTGCCGACTAAAATTTTGCCGTAATTGTTAATTGTGCCGTTTTCGGCATAAACACCCTTGCTATTGTTGCCGTTGACATTAATGATGCCGTTGTTGTGGTTCGTAAACGTAAAGCTGCCTGTTTCACCAATACTTTTGATGCCGTAACTGTTCGCCAGAATGGTGATGGTTCCGTCATTGTTGACTGTTGTGTTTTTTCCGGCTGTAATGGCTGTTGTGTAGCCGGTCAGTGCGCGCAGAACGCCGTTGTTGTTGACGGTCACTGATGAAGATTCGCCGCCTTCGGAGTCGCTGTCAGCCGATTCAATAACTCTGATTCCGGTGTTGTCGCTGCTGCTGTTCTTGTTGTCGATGACAATTTCACCCTTGTTGGTGATGGTTCCTTTGGCTTCGGCCGTGTTACTCATCGCCGCATTGCCTTGACTGATGTTTGAAACATTGAAGCTTGAAGCGTTGCCGACATTAATGACAGATCCTTCTTCGTTAATAATTTCACCTTCTCCGTTTAATTCCAGCCCGACATTGTTATTGTGCAAGAGGTTTAAGGTGTTCTTATTGCTGGCTGTGCCGTTGGCAACGGAAATAGCCGTTCCGTTGTCATTTTCGAGATTGATGATGCCGTTGTTAATTACGGAAGATTCACCTAAAGCATAAATAGCATAGGCCTTGCCATTGTTATTCAAAGTGATTGTTCCGTTGTTGGTAATGGAGGCATTTGCGCCTTCTGCGGCATAAATAGCGTAACTGTCACTGACAGAGGTGGTTCTGGTTCCGACAACGATACTTCCTTCTGTTTCGTTGATGATGGAACTGCCTTCGCCCGCTTTTGCATAAATACCATAAGCGCCGCCGGAATTGACATGGATCATATTTTTGTTTTTAACCGTCGCATTCTTGTTTAAGAGAATTGCCGCCGTAACATTCGTGTTTCGTTTTTTGTCGGCATAAACATTGATGATACCGCTGTTGGTTGCTTCGGCGGCATCACCATCCAAATAAATACCGTAGCTGTTCATTAAGCCTTGCGCACGCTGTCCGACATTTAAAGTTCCGTCGTTGTTGATTGTTGACGCCCCTTTGACATAAATGGCAGCACTGTTATTGTTGTTAAGCTGGATTTGACCGGTGGAGGTGTTGTTGACTAAACTTTTGCCATCGGCAAACATACCGAACGAATATTCGGCATTGGCTTCGATCTTTCCGTTGTTGACCATGGCTGAAATTGCCGGTGAAAGGCTCATCATTGCCTTGGAAAATCTAGAGTTGGTTTTGATCACTCCGTTCGCACCATTGGTGATACGAGCGCTCGAAATTGTGCTGGCGTCCATGTACATACCGACCGAATCGACGGCGTTTTTAACATCGCTGTCCTGAATGGTGATAGTGCCGTTGTTTTCGGCACGGCCTTGTGCGGTTTCAACCGACAGGGCAGAAACATATGCCGCGCCGCTGAGTAAAATTGATGCGCCCTGATCGTTATATATTTTCTCGGTTTTAGAACCGTCGGAATTCTCTTTGCCGTCGGCGGTTTGCGCTTTTGTGCTGACAGCCGAAATACCGACAGGCGTTTTGATGTTGGCAAAAGGTGCATCATCCGTACCAATGGCAGAGCTTTCTGAACCGGATGATCCTTCATTTGAGGCTGTCGCATAATAGTTGATGGTCTTGCTGTTGTGCGCTTCACTGTATGCGCCGCCGAAAACATACGAGTCTGTCGCACTGCGCTCAATGTTGATGATGCCTTTGTTATACATGACGGTGCCGCCCGGATAATCGTTCTGCATGGCCGTTGATTTATATGAATGTAAATTAATGGTGCCGGTGTTTTCCATGGTCGTTTCCTGACTTGAACCGGAACCGTACATGGCTACGTTTTTACCGTATAAGGTTGTTGTGCCGGCGCGGCCCATGGTGATTGTTCCAATGTTGCTTAGTGTGCCGCCGTTGTACGAAGCCATGCCGTAGCTGTTGCTGACCTCCATTTGAATGTTGCCGTTATTGATCAGCTTTTGATTCAAATTGGTGTAAAGTCCTGAAACGGTTCCCGATCCTTCAACAGAAAGAAGTCCGTAACTGATGCGGTTGTTTGACGAAGGCGTGATGATGGAAATCGTGCCGTTGTTGGTTAAATTGGCGCCATGAACGGATTGCATGCCGGCCGCAACTTCGGTGCCGCTTTGTGCTTGCGAACTTGATGAATTGTTGTCGGATTTTGCCGTGTAATCATCAAGTGTGATGCTGATGCGGGCATCTGCATAGTTTAATACACTTGTGCGCGCATCTCCGCGCATGCCGACAACGCCGCCTAAGCCCTTACGTAAATCCGTTGTCGATGGGGTGCTGTAAGAACCGGTGTAACTTAAAGAAATGTCACCTTTGTTAATAATCTGTACGTTTTCGGCCCGATTGATGTTTTGTGAGCTGTTCATAAAATTATAATCCAGCCAGCTTCCCATGCCGATCATGGAAACAGTGACCTCGGTTTCCGTGCCGCCGTCACCGGCGCTTAAATTGATTTTGCCGCCGGTGTTATTGATCAGAGTGACATATTTGTTGCTTAAATCGGTGCCGACATTGATCAGCATGGCTTCCATGCCGACAAGAGTACCCTTGCTGGAGGTTGATGCTGACGATGAAGTTCCGTCGGTTAAGTTAGAAACCAACCCTGTTTCATTGTTGGTGTTTTGCTGAGATGACGGGTCAGCTGTTGCTTTAACGGCTGATCCTTTGATGTCACCGTTGTTGGTCAGTGTTGAACTTGTATCCGCATACATGCCGATAACAACATTGTCTTTTTTATAACCGGAAAAATTGATATCAATACCGTTTGTATCGCTGCCGTCAATGATGCCGCGGCCGTTATTTACAGCGGTTGATAATTCGCTGGCGATCATGCCGATGGACGCATTGTATGAGTCAATATTAATGTAGCCTTCGTTAGATGTCTGACTGTTTTTAACCGCGTTCATGGCAACCGTTCCGGCGCCGGCTTTTAAAATTTTGTTCTGCTCATTCGTATATTTGCCGCCTTTTTTGGCATTCAAAATGACATCTAAATACTGCGTGTTACTCAAAACATTGTTGTTTAAATTAATGGCAGTTATCTTGTCTGTTTTGGAGTTTTCCCATGTGATGGATGAAGTGTTGGTGGCTGTGCCGGATGTTGATTTGCGGACTTTTCCGCTTTTACCGGCGTATGCGCCTAAGCTGTTGTAGCTTTCGCCGCTACCACTGCCGCCTGAATCGCCGCCGCCACCGCCGCCACCGCCGCAGGAAAAGGCCAGCCCCAAAGCAATGCCGGTGACGATTAATCCGCCGAGTCCCCACCATACCCAAGAAGAAATTTTATATTCTTCCTTGCCGAGAGTGCCGTACGCATCACGCGGTGTGGCCGTTACCGGAACAGCGTTTGATGATTCGACGAAATCTTCATAACCTTTAATATTCTGTACGCACGGGTGACGCGGATTTGCGCCGGCCGCCCGAAAAGCATTGTATGTATAAGAATCGCGATTTCTGGCCGCAACACAAAGTCCGGTATCGCCGCGGGCATTGACCGCATCGATGTTCATGCCGCGATAGACTGAGGCGCGTAAACCCTCAACGTCGCCGCTTTGCGCGACGGCATACATTCTGCTGAAAGAAACAGGATCCAATCCGCGTCCGTAAGCAATTTTAGGCATAACCGACTGTGCAAAACAACATGCCGTTGCCACGCACACAACCTTGGTAAATAGCGTATTTTCAGACATAATACGACCTTTCTTATACATCCTCTCGGCATGATTGTAACTGTGAAACTTTAAGTTTTGGTTAAAAGTCGGATAAAAAAAGACCCTGCTTCCTTAGGAAACAGGGTTGAGATCAGTTGTTTTTTTCTGATGGTGAGGAATTAATGGCAATTTTGCGGAATTTTTGTTTTTCAATCGGTGATTTAGGAATAAAAACCTTAAGAACACCGTTTTGAAAATCCGCTTTTGCTTTTTCATAATCCAAATCCCACGGCAAAGGAATTGTCCTTTTAAATGTTCCGTATGAAATTTCGGAAAAATAAGCATTTTTATCGGTTTGTTCGACAACATTTCTTTTTTCGCCGCAAATCGATAAATAGCCGTCGGAAGAGATCTGCAAGTCGAGATCTTTGTCCGCAATTCCCGGAAGTTCCGCCGTAACGCTGACTGCGTCATCTGTTTCGGCAATCTGCATTTTCGGTTCTATTTCCGTAGGCGTTTCGGCCAAAGTTGACGGCATGTCCATGTAATTCCAAAAATAATTCATCAGATTATTTATTTCGCTTGAGCGGTTCGGTGAACCGAGCTCGGAGCCGTGATTTCTGGCGGAACAGCCGGATACCATATTTTTCATTGGCGGCTCCTTACTTTTTATCTGAAAATGTTACTTCCTCTTCTTCGATCACTTCTTCGTTTTCGTAGCCCGATGCGCCCTTGCAGCCGCAACCGCCGTGTGAAGATGATGATTTTGAATTAGGATTGCAAGATAATTTTCTAGATTTCATGTGAATTCTCCTTTTCTGTTTAAACACCGTAAAACAAAAGTGTCTTACGTGAAAAGAAATAAATTCGAAAACCTTTATTCAAAGATGGACAATGGTTTATGCAGTCAAAAGATTTAATGATCGGCTTTTTCGTGATAATCTTTTTCGGTATTGACTTTCCAAATTTCGTTTTTGTCTTTGAGTTCGCCTAAAATATGTTTGACGCACAAAAATGAGGTAACCATTGAATGATCCATATTGTTATAGCGATGCTGTCCGTTGCGGCCGATGCAATAAAGATTGCGGATTTTGTTCAGCCAATCGGTCAGGCGGTTGATATATTTGTAAGTATCGAAGTAGGCCGGATAAGCTTTTTTCACTCTTTCAACATGCGAATCTTTGACGGCTTCAAGGTTATCAATAATGCCCATTTCGACCAGTTCTTCGGCTGCAAATTTCTGCCATTGGGCATCGGTCATTTGCCAGTGTTGATCACCTTCTGTGCAAAAGTATTCCAAGCCGATCCAAACCGTTTTCATCGGATCTTGCACAAGGTAAGGCGACCAGTTGTTGAAAATTTGAATGCGTCCCAATTTGACTTTGGTGTCTTGAACGTAAATCCAGCAATCGGGAACAATGTTGTTTAAGGTTTTCAGCTTGGTTTTATTTTTTAAATTCAGTTTTTCAAGCAGCAGTCCGACGGTTACAAAATCGCGATATGGCAAACCGGCGGCGATGTTCTGAATTGCTTGCGCTACATTATTCATGCCTCCGATCAGGTCTTTGATCGGCATGGATGAAATGACAATGTCGGCCTTTTCTTGAAATTCACGACCGTCTTTTTCGTAAGTAATGTCCGTGATTCGATAGCCGTTCTTTTTAATTTTGGTTACGCGGGCGCCGAGAATGATTTTGCCGCCGGCTTTAATGATTTCATCGGCGGCGGTTTCCCATAATTGTCCGGGGCCGAATTTCGGATAGCTGAATTCTTCAATCAGTGATGTTTCAACGTGATGAGATTTGAACGGCAAAAGCTTTTGCACAATATCCTTTATGATGGCGACAATAGACAGCCCCTTTACGCGCTGTGCGCCCCAATCGGCCGAGATAACCCGCGGATGACGCCCCCACAATTTTTCGGTGTAACCCTCGAAAAACATGGAATATAAGCGCTTGCCGAAACGGTTGATATAAAAATTTTCCAATGACGTTTCCGGCAATTTTTTCATGATGGCGTGCAGGTAACTGCATCCGGCTTTAAAGGTCGTCCAAAGCCCCATGTTCAAAATGGTGTTCATATTCATTTTGACCGGATAATCGAAGAATTTATGCCGATAATAAATGCGTGAAACACGGCGCCTTTTAAGCATCACTTTGTCATTTGTCTGCGGATCGGGACCATTTGCCGCCAAATCAAGTTGACGGCCTGTGATCAGGTCATCATAAGATGGTTTTCCTTGCAAAGGAAGCAAATTATTCCACCACTGAACCACACGGGCGTCTTTTGAAAAAAAACGGTGCCCGCCGATATCCATGCGATTGCCTTTATAACGAACGGTTTTGGAAATTCCGCCAACAGAAAGGTCTTCCTCAAGAACGATAACGTCAAATTTTTCTTTTTTTTGTTTGGTCAGCTCGTATGCTGCTGTTAATCCGGCAGGACCGGCACCGATGATTATGATTTTTTTCATTTTTGCCTCCATAAACAGACATATACGTGCATCTTAATATAAAAATATTAAGAAGTCATCAATTTTTATTCTCTTGCATTTTATGGCAAAAGAACCTAAGTTATGGACAGGAGAGGCTGATGAAAAAATATTTTTGTTTTAATTGCCAGAAAGAAGTTGAACCGCGGCGCTTTTGGCGGTGGCGTTTCTGCCCCGTGTGTCGGCGGTTGATGAAAGATAACGGGGAGGGCTTTTATCGGATATGCGATTACTGCGGCGCAAATATGCCGGTAGATGCCGTGCATTGCGTGAAATGCGGGCGAAGGGTTGATGGATTGCCGGAAACGTTATCGGACACTTTGGAACGTTCATTTAATACGAAAAGTCTTGCGGATATAGTGCTGAGTTTGTTTATGTTTGTTCTGGCTTTTCTGCTTCTGCTCGGCATTTTGTATGCCTCGTTTTATGTGTTACTGGCAGCGCTTGTTATCGGCTTTGTATGGGTTGGTTTTACATTTGTTCGCAGTCGGTTTTGATCTTTCGTATGATATCCGTTGAAATAAAAACACAGGTGATTATGTTTTTATGTGAAAAGGAGAAACCGATGAAAAAATTTTATTTGCTTTTAGGACTTTTATTGTCGGCAGCCATGCCTTGTTTTGCTGAAAACGGTGTGTGGGAAGGTACCAAAGAAGTGGCCGATGATACATGGGATGGTACTAAAGAAGTGACCGGCGATGTGTGGGACGGTACCAAAAAGGTGACCAGTGACGTGTGGGACGGTACCAAAAAAGTCGCCCGCGATGTTAAAGACGGAGTGACCGGATCGGATACACCCGCGCCGCAGCCGGCTCCAAACGGCAATAATTAAACTTGGCCGCTATACTGAAGGTAAAAGGTATTCTGATTGGAAAGAATACCTTTTTTGTTATGAAAAAATTTTGCTCTTGCCGCTATATAAAATTTTGTTGACATTTTGTCATTTTGGATATAATCTGACTCTGATATTCACCAATAATTATTGAATTATGGAGATAAAAACAACACTCAAGTTTTTTCGGGAATATTTTCGCATTCCGAAAAAAGTGCCGCTTCGTTGGTGCGTCATTGAAGAGATGTATGACATGTCGTTGCTGAAAAGAATCGGTGTCGAACTCGTCGGAACGGATAAGGCCGTTGATGTGTTGCGCCGGTGCTTTATCGAACGGGATAGTCAGGGAGGGTATCGCTTTGTTCCGGCCAAGCGCATTGCCAAGAAAGAAGAATACCTCTTCCAGTGTGAAAACGGAACGAGTGTAGAGGTGTCGAAACGGTTGGTCCGTGACATTTATTTCCGCAGCGTGTACAGCGAGGAAATGATCAAACAGGTGCTGTTGTAGAAATGAAAAAAAAGGAGTGGTTTATGAAAAACCACTCCTTTTTTGTTGGAGTTTCGATACGTTTTTTTGACTGTTGTTTATTATGTTTTGTTTTCTATGCTTGAATATTTGTCGGTTATTTTTTATAGATTTCCATTTCAGGTTTTTAGCATGGACAAGGAGATATTTATTTGTTATGATCAATCACAAAGACCGGCTGTGGGAGAAAAAATGACCGATGAAATAGAATTAACCATTCTGATGCCTTGCCTTAATGAAGAGGAAACGATTGGTGCGTGTATTTCTAAAGCGCAGCAATTTCTTAAAAATTATCAAATTGCCGGCGAAATCTTAATCGCGGATAATGCCAGTACGGATAAAAGTGCCGAAATAGCGCAAAAAATGGGGGCAAGAGTTGTTCATGTTGAAAAAAAAGGATACGGAAGTGCCTTAATTTGCGGTACACAAAATGCCCGCGGAAAATATGTCATTATGGGTGATGCGGACGATAGTTATGACTTTTTGCATTTGGAAGGTTTTGTGGAAAAATTGCGCGCGGGTTATGATTTAGTCATGGGAGATCGTTTCGCCGGCGGTATTGAAAAAGGCGCGATGCCTTGGCTGCATAAGTATGTCGGTAATCTGATTCTATCTGCCATCGGACGCTTGTTTTTTAACAGCAAAATTAAAGACTTTCATTGCGGATTAAGGGGTTATAATAAAAAAAGTATCGAAAAACTCGGGCTGCAGACAGCCGGAATGGAATATGCCTCCGAAATGGTCGTGAAAGCGGAACTCTATCATTTGAAAATTACACAGATTCCAACCGTGCTGCGAAAAGACGGCAGATCGCATAAACCGCATCTGAGAAGCTTTCGCGACGGCTGGCGGCATCTTAAATTTTTATACATCTACACACCGGATTGGCTGTATCTTTATCCGGGGATATTCTTGACCGTTTGCGGCGGAATAGGCAGTATGTTTCTTTTGGCCGGTCCGGTGCAAATCGGCGATGTTGTCTTTAGCATACATACTTTGCTTTATTGCATATTTGCCGCAATTATCGGGGTGAACATTATTTTGCTGTTTCTTTTTTCAAAAATATATGCCAGTACAAACAACTTTCTTCCCGTCAGTCGGTTCACCGAAAAAATGATACACATCAAAGAGGATTATTTTATTTTCGGCGGAATCCTTTTGTTTGTGATCGGTTTTGCCGTGGGTGTGACGGCGCTGAGCGCATGGTCCGAAACCGGATATCATAATCTTGTTCCCGAAAAAATGGTGCGGCTTGTTCTGCTGAGTGCCTTTTTGATGGAAATCGGTCTGCAGTTCGCTTTTTCCGGATTTTTTATCGGAATATTGAAAATTAACAACATCAAAAAGCCACCTGTTCGTTAAAAATGCCGGCGGCGTTTGCACCCTGAACCTTAGGCGGTTAAACGAACGGTATCTTTCGCAATCATCAGTTCTTCATCAGTCGGAATCATATAAACCTTGACTTTTGAATCCGGTGTTGAAAGCATGACAAGTTCGCTATGCTTTTGGTTGTTTTCTTCATCAACTTTAATCCCTAAATAGGAAAGTTTTTCCATAACCATTTTCCGCATAACCACGCCGTTTTCACCGACGCCGGCGGTAAAGACAATGGCATCGACACCGCCGAGTTCGGCAATGTAAGAACCGATAATTTTGACCAAAGAGTGCACATAGCACTTGGTTGCTAAAGTGCATTTTTCATCGCCGGCCAGCATGCCCGATTCTATATCACGATTGTCGGAAAATCCGCACAAAGCCAGCATGCCGCTTTGTTTGTTCATTAAATTATTGACTTCGTCGGCGCTTAATCCGTCTTT
Organism: Alphaproteobacteria bacterium; assembly: GCA_017475935.1. Taxonomy (GTDB): domain Bacteria; phylum Pseudomonadota; class Alphaproteobacteria; order RF32; family CAG-239; genus RUG410. The sequence continues at coordinate 24,857 of JAFVEP010000024.1, read as the reverse complement.
TTTCATGATATAAACCGGAACATAAGGATCAACATCGCCGCAACGCGTGCCCATAATGGTTCCGGCCAGAGGTGTGAAGCCCATGGATGTGTCAATGCACTTGCCGTTGTCGATAGCCGCCAGAGAAGCACCGTTGCCTAAGTGGAGCGTAATGATTTTGCCTTTTTTACCGATGAGCTTGGCGCATTCCTCGGAAACATACTTATGAGATGTTCCGTGAAAACCGTAACGGCGGATTTTGTTGCGCTTGTACTGGTCTTCCGGTAGGGCATAAAGGTAAGCTTCCGGCGCCATGGTTTGGTGAAAAGAAGTATCAAACACCACGACTTGCGGAATGTTTGGCAAAACTTCTTTAACCGCTTTGATGCCGAGAACATGCGCAGGATTATGCAAAGGAGCAAGATCTGACAAAGAAGCAATGTCCTCAATCACTTGGTCGGTGACCAATACGGATTCTTTGAAAATATCGCCGCCTTGGACGATACGGTGACCGACGGCATAAAGCTCATCCATGCTTTTTAAAGCACCGTTGAGCAGAAGCTTGAAAACACCGCGGATAGCTTCCGAATGCGTCGGCATAGCCGTCGGGTGTTCGGTTTTAGGTCCGTCGCCGTAAGCGATTTTGATGACGGCGTTTTCTTGGCCGATGCGTTCGGCAATACCTTTTGATACCACGTTATATGTATTCGCTTCAACGTCGTAGAGCTGAAATTTTAGTGAGGAAGAACCGCAGTTGATAACCAGAATTTTTTTCATCTTTTTTTTCCTTTATTTTATGGCTTGCAAACAAGTGATGGCGATTGTGCCGACAATGTCTTCGGCAAAACAGCCGCGCGATAAATCGTTCACCGGTGCATTCAGTCCTTGCAAAACCGGTCCGTAGGCTTCGCATCCGCCTAAGCGCTGCAACATTTTATAGCAAATATTTCCGGCTTCCAATGTCGGGAAAACCATGATTTTAGCCCGACCGGCCACAGGGCTTCCCGGTGCTTTTTTGGCGGCAACCGTCATATCCAAAGCGGCATCGGCTTGTAGTTCGCCATCGATTTCAATGCCGAGATTTTTATATTCATCGCTTTGCAAGGTCTCTTGGGCGATTTTGGTTGCGCGCTTGACTTTTTCCACCTCGTCGCCTTTGCCCGAACCTTTCGTTGAAAAAGAAAGCATGGCAATGCTCGGTTTGATGCCGAAATGTAAAGCCGTTTCGGCCGATGACAAAGCAATGTCGGCCATTTCCTGATCGGTCGGATTAATCACAATACCGCAATCCGCGAAGATATAAGGCTCACCCTTGGCTAAAATGATGAAAAACGAAGAAGCGCACCGTCCTTTTTTAGCCGATTTAATAATTTGCAGTGCCGGCCGTACCGTATCGGCCGTAGAGTGATTGGCACCGGAAACCATACCATCGGCAGCACCAGCGTTGATCATCAGCGTTCCGAAGTAGTTGTAATTAAGCGCCAGTTTGGCGGCATCTTCACGAGATAACCCCTTTTCTTTGCGCAAGTCGTATAAGAGTTGCGTATATTCTTCCAAATGCGGCGATTCTTCAGGTTTGATAATTTGAATATCGTGCAGATCCCAGTTGTTTTTTTGATAAAACTTTTTGATTTCCGCTTCATCGCCGAGAATGACGATTTTGGCTGCTTTGGCTTCCGTGATGACGTGAGCCGCCTCAAGAACGCGCTCGTCCTCGCCTTCAGGCAAGACAATGGTTTTGATATCCTTTTTGGCTTTTTCAATTAATTCTTTTATATAATTGCTTTTAATCATTGATATTGTCCCGAATTATTCTGACTCTATAAATTAATGCTCATAATAAACTACACAAGTATTAAAAAATCTATAAAAAGTTTTGCTTTTTAACCGAATTTGTAATATGTTAAACGCAACGTTTTTGAATAAAGGAGTTGTTTATGAAATTTCTTTTGTATGTGATGATTTGCTTTTTGTGGGCCTTCGGCGCTTGTGCCAAAACAGATTATGCCGCCTTGGTTGAGGTTGATGTTACCGCCGAAGATTCGGTTAAAGCTAAAGAAAAAGCGATGACAGATGCCCAGCGTCAGGCGTTTTTGGAAGTTGCCGCACGCCTGACGGAAGCGGAAAATATTGAAAAATTGAATGATTTGTCCGATAATGAAATTGCCCATTTTATTCGCTCCGTCGGAGTTGAAAATGAAAAAGCCGGCGGAACGAAATATACCGCAGACTTGACTGTGCAAATTGACGGACAACTCTTAAAAGATTATTTAATCGAAAACCAGATGATTCAGTCTGAAACCGTTGAAATGTTGGTTCTGCCCGTCTTTAAGTCGGAATATGATGCGCAACCCCTTTTATGGGAAAACGCCAATGATTGGCGAAAAAATTGGCTCTCTAAAGGCTTGATTAAGTTCGGCAATATGCAGCTTCATACGATTTCCGATCGGTACAGAAATCTGTATGAACTATCAGCGGAAAATGCCCTTTATATGGGTTCCGGTCTTTATGAACAAATTGCACAAATGGCCGGAACAGATCGGATTTATGTGGTTTATGCCCAGAAATTGCCAAATGAAGATTTGAAAATCATCATTAAAAATGAAAAAAATAAAAGCGAAGACAGCTTTACGATCTATAATGATCAGAAAAATGATATATTTGATAAAGCCGTGGAAAAAAGCGTGATGTATATTTCTAATATGGAAAGACAGATGAAAAATGCGGAAAAAAGTATATCTGTCGGGCAGATTAATGCGGTCTATATCTATCAAGATATGAAGGATTGGCTGACAAAAAGTACGGCCATGACCGAGCTTTCCATGGTCGAGGGAATTGATACGCAAAGCTTCGGCGGCGGCAAAGTTAATTTTATAATTCGCTATACCGGATCGTTGGAAGCACTGTGGCAGGCTCTGCAGGAAATCGGTTTAAGTTATGAGACTGCCGGCAACTACTTTATCATAAGGTGAGAAAATGAAAGATCAGCAAGTGAAAAATAAACGTTATCTGTTGATAGCTGTTGTCGGAGTTGTGGTGTGCGGTTTTCTTTATGTCCTGCGCTCCGTATTGCTTCCGTTTGTGGTCGGTATTGCGCTGGCGTATTTCTTAAATCCGTTTGTGCAAAAAATGAAAAAACTTTCGCGTACAAGTGCGACAGTGGTTGTTTTGGGGACGTTTTTGCTTATTTTGTTTCCGCTGCTGCTGTTGATCGGCGGGGCAGCGGTTTCGCAGATCGGGCAGTTTTTGGCGGATTTGCCGCAGTTCATCAGCTCTTTCGGTGAAAAAATAACACAATGGGTTCATCGGCTGACGGTTCTGGCGCCGAGCTTGGGTATTGAAAATGTGGAGCAAATGCTGCAGGGGAATATCGGCGAATCGTTCAAACCGGCGGCGAAAGTCGTTAAAAGTGTTATACAGAACGGCTTTGCACTGGTGAATGTGGTTTCGCTGCTGTTGATCGCACCGGTTGTGGCGTTTTATATGCTGCGTGATTGGCCGGATTTTGTTGGAAAAATCTATGATTTGGTGCCGAAAAGAAATAAAAAAATTGTGAAAGAATTTGCAGAGGAAGTTAATCGGATAATTTCAGGCTATTTGCGCGGGCAGTTTTTGGTCTGTGTGATTCTTGGGACATTTTATTCTTGCGGCTTGTGGCTGGTTAACCTGCATTTAGGTGTTTTGGTCGGATTTTTAGCCGGTTTGATTTCGTTTATTCCTTATGTCGGATCAATCAGCGGTTTTTTAATGGCGATGGTTTTGGTGGTGACACAATACGGAACTTTGCCGAAAATTTTAGAGGTTGTTGCCGTCTTTTTGATCGGTCAGTTTATTGAGGGAAATTTCTTAACTCCGAAATTGGTCGGCGAAAACATCGGTTTGCATCCGGTATGGGTGATGTTTGCTTTGCTCGCCGGCGGTGTTCTGCTCGGACTCCTCGGGATGATTATCGCCGTGCCGGTTGCCGCATGCATCGGCGTGATGCTGAAAATGGCGATTAAAGAGTACAAAAAAAGCCCGATTTACTTACAGAAATAAAAAAATCATCAATATGTGTCGTGCCGCTCATGTCCGCGCACCATTGCTTGAGTAAGGGCTCTGTCCCACTTTCCGTACTCCAACCCTTTTTTGTTGCCGGCTTCCGGATTGTTCATGGCGTAATAATTTTGTTGCAAACGTTGGCATAAAGAACGTTTCAGTTCAAAATTTTCACTTCTGGAAAGGTTGTTTGCGTGTGCCAAAGTTAAAGCTTCTTCCATCAAATTGGTTTCTTGTTCAAGAGGAAGTTGGTTTTGAATAAGGTCCAGAATAACGTGAAGCCGTTTGTGCCTTTGATCTGGTGTTAACTTTCTTTCCGTTATCGGTTTGTTTTTGACCGGATCAAAAATTAAGCCGAGCTTACTCGCTGCCTCGCGGAATTTTTTCTTGTTTTGAGCCTTGGTGTATATGTCATGCATGACCTTTAAATATTTTGTCCGGTTAACATTCTGACCGAAAAAGAAAGCTTCTTTATAGCAATTTTCTAATTTGTGGTCATCGCCGGCAGCTATATGATCAAGTTTTTTTTGCAAAACATCAAAATATTGAGAGTTTCCGGCCTGATTATAGCTCAAAAACTGCAGCAAAACATCATATCGTGCGATTTTGTTTTCAGGGTGAAGAAAATCGCTTTCAATAGCCTTTTTATATTGAGAAATTCTTTCTTGTACCTCAGGGGCTTCAAGATCAACTTTTTCTCCATCCATCATAGATTCAAAAGATCTGACGGCGTGGTTCAAAAAAACGATCTTTCCATAATCATCGGCTGAGACAATGGAGCGCAGGTTATGCAAGGCTTGTTCTGCCAGATCAATTCCGTTTTTATCATACCGATTGCGGCAAAGCTTGTCTAAAAAATCAGCAATGCACAAGTTGTTTTTCATCTATCACCTACAATTCTTTGACCATTTTCATAAAGGTAATGCCTTGCTCTTCGAAAGCATCGCCTTTATGCTGAAAACCAAGTGATTCATAAAAACCGACCACGGAGAGCATGGCGTGCATAACAATCTTGGAATAGCCGGCTTCTTTGGCGCGTTTTTCGGCATATTTTACCAATTCACGGCCAATTCCTTCACCCTGATAGATTGTATCGACGGCAACCTGCATCATGCGGATGGTTTCATCGTCAACCGGTGCTAAAATCAGTCCGCCGACAAGTCGATTATCTAAAGATTCGACACAGCCTAAATGCAAATATTTGGCTTCTTCGGGGCGAAATGAATCCAAAAATTTTAACCCGAGCGGTTCCAATAAAATTTTGTAGCGCAGCTCGACAAGCTCATTATAGCGCGAAGAACCGAATTCAATGTCAATCATTTTACGCATTTTATTTCTCCTGACTTTCGTCTATTAAAACATATTTTTTAACATTTGACAATAATTATTGATTAAAACGAAAAAATAAATTATGTTAGGGCTGTTTTTAAGGAGTGAAAATGACAGATTTGAGTTTGATCCGTAACTTTGCCATCGTGGCGCACATTGATCACGGAAAGTCGACGATTGCCGATCGTATCATTGAGTATTGCGGCGGTTTGCAACAACGCGAAATGACCGAACAGGTTTTGGATTCAATGGATATTGAGCGCGAACGAGGGATTACGATTAAGGCGCAGACGGTGCGTTTGAACTATCGGGCAAAAGACGGACAGACTTATCAGCTCAACATGATTGATACACCGGGGCATGTCGATTTTACGTACGAGGTTTCGCGCTCGCTGGCGTCATGCGAAGGTACGGTTTTGGTGGTGGATGCCACACAGGGAGTTGAAGCACAAACGCTGGCGAATGTTTATCTTTCGTTGGATAATAATCATGAAATTATCACAGCCTTAAATAAAATTGATTTGCCTTCCGCTGATGTGGAGAGAGTGAAAGCACAAATTGAAGATGTGATCGGATTGGATACATCCGACGCGGTGGAAGTTTCCGGCAAAACCGGCGTAGGAATTGAAAACTTGCTGGAAACAATCGTTCATAAACTGCCGGCGCCGCAGGGCGATATTAATGCACCGACCAAAGCTCTGCTGATTGATAGCTGGTATGACTCTTATTTGGGCGTAGTTATCTTAGTGCGGGTGAAAGACGGTGTGCTGCGCAAAAAACAAAATATTCGGATGATGGCCGGCGGCAATGATTATGTCATTGATCGAATCGGTGTGTTTACCCCGAAAATGACAGATAGCGAAGCTCTTTATCCGGGAGAGGTCGGCTTTGTAACGGCGAGCATTAAAAGTTTGGAAGACTGCCGGATCGGTGATACGATTACCGACAATAAAAATCCGTGCGCTCAGGCGTTGGAGGGATTTAAACCTTCCGTTTCCGTCGTTTTCTGTTCCATTTTTCCGGTGGACAGCAGTCAATATAATGCGCTCAAAGATGCGTTGGCTAAGCTTAAATTGAACGACGCGAGTATTAACTATCAACCGGAAACATCGACGGCTTTGGGGTTGGGATTCCGTTGCGGCTTTTTGGGTTTGCTGCATATGGAAATTATTCAGGAGCGGATCGGCCGCGAGTTTGACTTGGACATTATCACCACGGCACCGTCGGTTGCTTACAATATTTATTTGACGAACGGCAGCGAAATGGTGCTGCATAATCCGGCGGATATGCCTGATGTGACGTCGATTGCGCGTATTGAAGAGCCGATGGTCAGAGCAACAATTATGGTTCCGGACGACTACTTGGGTTCCATTCTTAAACTATGTACGGAACGCCGCGGTGAACAGGAAGATTTAACCTATGTCGGTAATCGGGCGATGGTTGTTTATAAAATTCCTCTCAGCGAAATTGTGTTTGATTTTTACGATCGATTGAAATCAATCAGCAGCGGATATGCCAGCTTTAATTATGAGCTGATCGGCTATGCGCCGGCTGATCTGGTGAAAGTGCAGATTTTGATTAATGAAGAACCGGTCGATGCGCTGGCGTTTCTATGTAATCGCGGTGAAGCAGAAGCACGCGGCCGGCAAATTTGTGAACGCCTGAAAGACTTAATTCCGCGGCATTTGTTTAAAATTCCGCTGCAGGCAGCGATCGGCGGGCGTATTGTGGCGCGTGAAACGATTGCACCGATGCGTAAAGACGTTACGGCAAAATGTTATGGTGGCGATGTAACGCGTAAACGTAAACTTTTGGATAACCAAAAGAAAGGTAAACAGCGCATGCGTCAGTTCGGTAAAGTTGAAGTGCCGCAATCGGCATTTATTGAAGCGCTGAGAATCGGCGATAAGTAAGATTTCCTCCTGTCGGACGGGTATGACATTTTTTTTTACAAAACGGATGCGTGGTGCCGTGCAAGCGATGATATTTAAAAAAGATGCGGTGCGCACAGGTGCCGGAAAGGCGTGGCTTAAAAAAATTTACAAAATATGACGAAAACGCCTGACAAAATTTGCGCGCGGGTAAACTGAAAGTAGAAAAAACGATTCGACGAAGGTTAAAATGAATATCTTAAAAAATACAATAGATTATGGAAAGAAACATAAGAAGGCGGGTGTTGTTGCTTTGTTGTGTACCGTGGGAGTATGCGCCGGTGTTGCGGTAGGAGGGCCGGTCGGTTTGGGAATTATGGCTTGTACAGTAGGTTCATACGGAGCATATACGGCCGTCAGGGAAGCATATACACACATACAAGAAATAAATAAGATGTCTCAAAAGGTTAAAGAGAAAAAAAATAACCGGAAAAATAGTCCTGAGAAAGTTGAAGAAGTTAAAAAGCGGGTGCAAAGTCGTCTGAAAGAGAAAGAGCAACAGAGGTTAAATGTGCCGGAAGAAACAAAGCAAAATACATGGGAAAATACAGAAAAATCTTCTCAGCGTGGCAAGGAAACACCAATGCCTCACAGAGCGGGAGGAAGAGAATAGACTAAAAAGCGTTTCGTAAATGAAGTCTTGATTATAAAAACGGCAACTTTCGGGTTGCCGTTGTTTTTGTGAGTTATTTAATCAATGCTATCTTTTGCGGAAGGAGGCGTTTTGTATCAATTTATCGCACAAATCCGCATAGGACAGACCGATGTAAGCGGCCTGCTCCGGTACAAGTGACAATGAGGTCATGCCGGGGTTGGTGTTGATTTCCAAAAAAACAACGCCGTCTTGCGGATTGTATCGGAAGTCAGAACGCGACAGTGTGCGGCAACCGAGCGCTTGGTGGATTTTTTCGGCATAACGCAAACATGCTTCGCTGACTTCGTACGGTAAATCAGCCGGGAGGATGTGTGTGGTTAAACCGTCGGTATATTTGGCCTGATAATCATAAAAATCGTTTTTAGCTTTGAGCTCGGTAACAACGTAAGATTTGCCCTCTAAACACATGGCTGTCAATTCGCGGCCGGCGATGTATTTTTCAATCATTACCGGCATTTGGGGAGTATCATAATGAACAGCCTTCAGATCGCTTTCCTGCCGGACGATGAAAACACCGACGCTTGAACCGTCGCAAATCGGCTTGACAACATACGGATAGTCAATCGCGGTGCCGTTTTGCATTAATTCAGCATAGGTTTTTGTTTCGCTCGGAGCGGTTTTAATGCCGCATTCAGCAGCGATTTTTTTGGTTAAATTTTTATCCATACCCAAAACGGAGGCCTTCATCGGTGAATGAGTGTAGGGAATTTGCAACATGTCTAAAAGCGCCTGAATTTCGCCGTCTTCACCCCAGTTTCCGTAAAGACCGTTATAGATAACCGCCGGTTTTTCTTTTTGAATGACCGCAAGTAGTTGCCACACATCGGCCAATTCATGTTCAATAACATCATATCCTTTGGATTTTAAGGCTTGAGCAATGTCATTCTTTGATGATTTACTGACCTCTTTTTCTGCGGAAAATCCGCCGTAAAGCAATAAAACTTTTGCACCCATGAATTTTTTCCTTTATTATCCTGTTTTTTGTGCTATTTTAGAAAAAATTGCTTAAGGATTGGCTAATAAAATGCACTACAACTTTTTTTTCTTTTTGTTTTTTTTGCTGACGGCTGCACCGGTGCAAGCACTGCAGGTTAAACATTATTTTAAAACAAGTATCGGCGTTTTTGATGCCTGCGAAGAAACATTGGAATATTCGTTTTATCGCAGCAAAGATTATGATGTGAAAACTTCGCTCATCACCACCGGTACTTTCGGGACGCTATATCCTTTTAAAGCGCAGTACCACGCTGTCGGAACATATGAAAAAGATGTGTTTCGACCGCAGGACTATTTTTATGAGGCTCATTCGCGATTTAGACATCGTACGAAAGAAATTGTGTATCAAAACGGTGTTCCCCAGTATCGCGTGAGTACCAAAAACGATAAAAAACGCCGAGATGCGATTGTGGTTGATGAAGCTTATCCGTCGTCTAATGATTTGCTCTCGACATTCGCCGCCTTGATTGAACAAATTCAACGCAAGGATAATTGTGATTTTGAAAAATATTCGTTCAACGGAAAACGCTATGCCCTTTCGAAAGTAAAAACACTTGGCAGAGAGAAAATCGAAACGGCGTTTTTTAAAGGTAAGGCGTTGAAATGCCGCTATAATATGGAAATTTTAGATGATGCCGATGCCGGATTTTTGGTTGATCGTAACGAACCCATCATCTTTTGGGTGCTGAAAGATGAAAAAACAAAAGTTCCGTTCTTGGCAAAGGCGGTTATGGAATCAACTCCGTTTGGTAAAATGGAAACCGTTGCAACAAAAATTGAGGTCGTAAAATAATGAAAAAAGCTGAACTATTACTGCCGGCCGGTTCGCTGGTTAAACTTAAAACGGCGATTTTATACGGAGCAGATGCGGTTTATGCCGGTACGCCGGATATGAGCTTGCGCACACAGTCTAAATTTTCGCTGGAAGATCTAAAAGAAGGAATAGACTTTGTGCATGCACACGGCAAAAAAATATATTTGACGCTGAATCTGTATATTCATAACGAAGAAGCCGCTAAACTGCCGATGTTCGTCAAAACACTGCAGGAACTGAAGCCGGATGGTGTGTTGGTGGCTGATCCGGGTGTGTTTTATTACTTGCAGCAGCATGCGCCGGAACTTAATCGTTTTGTGTCAACGCAGGCCAATATTTGCTCGTGGCAAACGGTTGATTTTTGGCAGTCTATGGGGGCAAAATTATGTGTTCTCGGCCGTGAAGTTACGTTTGCCGAAATGAAGGAAATCAGAGAAAAATGTCCGGATGTTTTGCTTGAATGTTTTGTGCACGGAGCCATGTGTATGTCCTATTCCGGCCGCTGTCTGATCTCTAATTTTATGGCCGATCGCAGCGCGAATCGCGGCAAATGCGCGCATTGCTGTCGGTGGCACTATAAACTTAAAGTGAAAATGAAAGACGGGACAATCAAAGATCTGAATATAACGCCGGAAAATGTTCAGACTCTCGATTTTATGTTGGAAGAAGAATTCAGACCGGATGAATATTACGAAATTGTAGAGGATGAACATGGCGGCTACTTGCTCAATTCGAAAGATATGTGCTTGATGCCGCGGCTCAATGATATCTTGTCGATCGGTATGGATTCACTCAAAGTTGAAGGCCGCAACAAAACGGAATATTATGCCGGAACGGTGGCCAGAGCTTATCGGCAGGCAATTGATGACTATTACCGTGATCCGCAGAGCTGGAATTACGAAAAATATATGGATGACCTCTATTCCTTGCAAAACAGAGGCTATTGTCTGGGTTTCCACGACGGCAAGCTGACAAATATCAGCCAGAATTATGAATATACGCGTACGCTCGGTGAGTGGCTCTTTGCCGGATCAATTGTTGAATGGCAGGGAGATGATGCTGTTTTTGAAATCAGAAATTATATTAATTCGGGTGAATTTATTGACTTCTTAATTCCTTCTTCGATGGAGAATGTGCGTCTTGTTCTGGATTCTTTTGAAGATGCTGACAGCGGCGAAATAACCACCAAAGTTTCTGCCGGTGAAGGGAAAAAAATCCGTATTCGTCCGGATCGGTGGAAGCGGCCGATTGCCGAAATTAAACGCTTGCTTCCGCAGTTTGTGATCGCACGCAAATATCAGGGACTGAAGGGTGATAATGCGCAAATGTATGCACGTAAAAAAGATGAATTTGATCAGTTGATTGAAGGGTGTCCGGCACAAGAATAAGATGAATCACAGTGTTGTTGTTATATCCGGCCCGACAGCTTCGGGAAAATCGAAATTAGCCATGGAGGTCGCACTGAAAGCCGGCGGCGTGGTCGTTAATTGCGATTCGGTTCAGATATATAAAGGCGTGCCGATTATTTCGGCGGCGCCGTCTGCTGACGATTATGCCAAAGTCGAACATCGTTTGTTCGAAATTTATGATTGCGCCAAACGCGGGAATGTTGTTGATTGGCTTGATTTGTGTGTGGCGGAAATTAAAAAAATATGGCAAGAGGGAAAAATTCCGGTTGTTGTTGGTGGAACAGGATTTTACGCCGATGCGCTGGTTAACGGCGTGACGCCGATTCCGCCGGTTGCGCCGGAAGTGCGGCAGAAGATAAATCAACGTTTGCATAAAGAAGGGTTGGCCGCATTGTATGACAGCCTTTGTCGCTTGGATCCTGCAATCGGACGGAAGATAAACGGCAATGATCAGGTACGCATTGTGCGGGCACTGGAGATTATCGAATTTACCGGCGAAAAGGTTTCGGATTGGTATAAACTTCCATTGGTGCAAAAGCTTCCGGAAGCACGATTTGTTAAAGTTAAAATTGTGCCGACGATCGATGAAATTGAAAGCCGCTGCCGTCAAAGACTGGATTTGATGGTTTATCAATACGGCGTTGTGCAAGAAATCGAAAATTTGGTTAGGCAAAATTTGGCGCCGGATTTGCCGGTTATGAAAGCTTTGGGCGTTCCGGAATTAAGCCGGTTTGTGCGCGGAGAATGTTCGTTGGAAACGGCCTTGGAAAGTGCAAAACTGCATACCCGACAATATGCTAAAAGACAAAGAACATGGCTTAAACAAAAAACAACGGCGGATTTTGTGCTGTCTGAGCCTTATGAAAATCAGCATGAATTTTTAAGTCAAATTATCAAGGCGATCAATGAAAATATCACTTGAACATTAACGTGAAGTGTTATAAAAAATAGAATCATAATTTGTGGGGAGATAATTTATATGTTTGCAAAATTGCTGAGAATGTTTTCTGCCGATATGGCTATTGACTTGGGAACGGCCAACACGTTGGTTTATGTCCGCGGACGCGGTATCGTTTTGAATGAACCGTCGGTTGTGGCCATAGAAGAATATAAGGGGCGAAAACAGGTTCTGGCCGTCGGTAATGAGGCTAAAAATATGCTCGGACGTACGCCGGGAAACATTAAGGCGATTCGGCCGCTGAAAGATGGCGTTATCGCTGATTTTGAAATTGCTTCGGAAATGATTAAATATTTTATCAGCAAAGTTCATAATCGTCATACGTTTTTTACGTCTTTGATCATTATTTGCGTTCCTTCGGGATCAACGGAAGTGGAAAAAAGAGCTATTCAGGAATCGGCCAGTGAGGCCGGTGCCTATAAGGTGAAATTGATTGAAGAACCGATGGCGGCGGCGATTGGTGCCGGTATGCCGGTTACAGAACCGACCGGTAACATGATTGTCGATATCGGCGGCGGAACAACTGAAGTGGCGGTTCTTTCCTTAAAAGGTATTGTATATGCCCGTTCGGTTCGTGTCGGCGGTGATAAAATGGATAGCGCCATCGTCAACTACATTCGGCGTAATATGAATCTTTTAGTCGGCGAACGCAGCGCGGAAAGAATTAAAAAAGAAATCGGTTCCGCTTGCCCGCCGGAGCAGGGAGACGGTCGCAGCGTTGAAATTAAGGGGCGTGATTTGATTAACGGTGTTCCGAAAGAAATTGTTATTACCGAACGTCAGGTCGCGGAAAGCTTGCTCGAACCGGTTTCTGATATTGTTGAGGCGGTTAAAGTTGCTTTGGAAAATACAGCACCGGAATTGGCTGCGGATATTGTTGATAAAGGTATCGTGTTAAGCGGCGGCGGTGCACTCTTAAATAATTTGGATTTGGTCTTGCGCAAAGCAACCGGATTGCCGGTGATTATTGCCGAAGAACCTTTGGCTTGCGTCGTTGACGGAACAGGTAAAGTCTTGGAAGATATGGAACATTTTCAGGGCGTTTTGTACAGAGTCTGATAAACGGGCAATAAAAGGAATAATCAATGAAAAAAAACGGCGCATGGCTTCTTAAAATCGGTCAGCTGAGAGCAGTCTTGCGGCGTTTTTTTGTTGTGCTCTTGTTTGTTTGTGCCGGAATGTTTTTTCTGCTCGGAAAAGTCAATAGCCCTATGGTTGATAAAATTGACAAAGCAATGATTTCCGTGACCGGTCCGGTGATGAGTGTTATTGAATTTCCGGCGCGCATTATCCATCGTATCTATACTTATTTTTATGATATCAGCCATATATATGCCGATAATAAAATTCTGCGCGCGGAAAATCATCAGCTTATGGTTTTGCAAAATAAAGTGCGAACGCTGGAGGTGGAAAATCAACTTTTGGAAAGACTTTTGAATTATGTTCCGCCGCTGGAAGCGTCGTTTATCAGCGCAAAAATTATTGCGGAATCTGGGGATAATTTTACCCATATGATTTTGGTTTATATCGGTGATGAAAATGTGAAAAGAGGTCAGATCGTTTTGGGTGATGAAAGTGTGATCGGACGTATAGACAGTGTGAGCGGCCATTATGCCAAGGTTATTTTGGTGACGGATATTAACTCGAAAATTCCGGTGGTGGTGGAAAGAACCAGAGTGCGGGGAATTTTGAGCGGAAATAATACGGCGTTTCCGCAGATGATTTTTGTGCGCTCGAATGCTGATGTGCAAGAAGGTGATGTGATCGTAACCTCCGGTGTCGGCGGAATGTTTCCGGCCGGTTTGCCGATCGGCTTTGTCAGCTCTAATAAAGGCGGCGTGATCAGTGTGGAAACAATGGCCGATATAAGTCGAATCGAATATGTACGGATTGTTGATTATGGCTTGACACTTGATGAACTTCCCGATTCTTCGACGGAGGTGCCATAGATGAATGACAGTTGGCAAGAAAATGCACGCATCATGCTGATTAATGCCGTGCCGCTGTTGGCGACGATTTTGTTGATGTTCTTGTTTTATATGCCGATTCATATGAGCCAAACGAATTTTTTTCGCCCGACGATCGGCGTGATATGTGTCTATTACTGGACAATTCGGAAAAAGGATTCCTTCGGCTATTTTGCGGCGTTTCGCGTCGGATTTTTGACTGATATATACAGTTCATCGCCGCTCGGCACAAATGTTTTGATGATGATGTTTTTCGTTTTTGTTTTACATCGTCTGAGCAAGCTTCTTTATGCTTTATCTTTTTGCTGGAGTTGGGTTAGCTTTATATTTATCGGCTTGGCTTTTATTTTGTTGAAATGGCTTCTTCTTTCGCTATATCACCAAAGTTTTCTTTCGTTGACGGAAGTTCTGCTGAACTTTATTTCGACTGTGATGTTTTATCCGCTGATCGTATCTGTTAATGTTTGGCTGCAAAATAAATTTTTGCCGCAAGAGGGGATTAATGAGTAAAAACACGGATAAAATTAAAGTATTAAGCCGACGAACACTGTGGATTATTTTGTTCAATCTGGCGGCGTTCTTACTGATTGTGGCGCGTTTATGCTATTTGCAGATTTATCAAGCGGATAAATATCGCACATTGTCTGATGAAAATAGAATTTCAACGCGGTTTTTAGTGGCTCCGCGCGGGGTGATCTATGACAGAAACGGTGAATTGATTGCTAAAAATGATCAGAATTTTCAGGTTTTGCTGATCGCCGAACAAACGCCGGATATTCAAAAAACACTGGAAATATTTGAACGGATTGTTCCGTTTAATGATGAAGAAAAAGTGAAAATCGAACAAAATATTCGCAAACGCAAAAGGTTTGTGCCGATTAAGCTTAAAGATAATCTGACATGGGAAGAAGTCGCTAAAATTTTGCTGCATGCGCCGGAACTTCCGGGGATTGAAATTGATGAAGGCTTAAACAGATATTATCCGTACGCTAATTTATATGCCCATGTTTTAGGTTATGTCGGACCGGTTGCCGAGGGTGACAAACAGGAAAATCCGCTGTACATGGTTCCCGGATTTAAAATCGGCAAGTCCGGATTGGAAAAAACATTGGATCATATTTTGCAAGGCAAAGTCGGTTCGATTAAGTTGGAAGTTAATGCTTTCGGGCGGGTGATGAAGGAAATAGAAAGAGAAGCCGGCTCAGAAGGCCAAAGCGTTTCCATCACCATTGATTCGCGCTTGCAACAGGCGGCGTTTGAGGCTTTCGGTAATGAAAGCGGGGCGGCGGTCGTGCTTGACGTACACAGCGGTGAAATTTTGGCACTGGTTTCAACTCCTTCCTATGATCCGAACCTGTTTGCCGGCGGTATCAGCTACAAGCACTGGAATGCACTGCTCAATAACGAGCGCACACCGTTGATCAATAAGGCCGTTTCGGGACAGTATTCCCCAGGGTCGACATTTAAAATTGTGGTGGCGTTGGCGGCGCTTGAAGCCGGTGTTATCAATCTGAATACAGAGTTTAATTGTACCGGCGGCATGGATATCGGTAATATTCGCTTTCACTGCTGGAAACATTCCGGACACGGTTACTTGAATGTGGTTGAAGCGTTGAAACATTCTTGCGATATTTTCTTTTATGAAACGGCGCTCAGAGTCGGTATTGATAAAATTCATGATATGGCTCTGCAACTGGGTATGGGGCAGATTTTAAATGTCGGTTTGGATAATGAAAAATCCGGATTGATCCCATCTAAAGAGTGGAAAAAAGAAAAATACGGCACGCTGTGGAGCAGGGGGGATTCGGCCAATTCAGGTATCGGGCAAGGCTATGTTTTGGTTACGCCTTTGCAGCTTGTGACGATGCTGGCTCGAGTCGTTAACGGGGGATATGCCGTTCAACCGACTTTTGTGAAACAAAGTAAGGAAAATTTGAAAAAAATAAAGCGGCTGAAGATTTCTGTGCGTAATATTGAAATCGTGAAACAGGGGATGTTTGAAGTTGTTAACGGTGCCGGAGGTACGGCCGGTCGGGCGCGCTTCAATGTCAATGGTGCAAAAATGGGCGGAAAAACGGGGACGACGCAGGTCAGACGTATCTCTATGAAAGAACGGAGACGCGGCATTACCCGAGATGAAAATTTGCCGTGGAATTTGCGCAATCATGCTCTTTTCATCGGATTTACACCGGTGGATAATCCGCGGTATGCGGTTGCCGTTATTGTAGAACATGGTTCTTCCGGTTCCGGTGTGGCGGCGCCGATTGCCGGTAAAATTTTGCAGGAAGCGCTTAAGTTGGATATAAGGTGAAAAAATGCACGAGTTGGAATTTGCAAAACAAAAATTAACCTGGCGCGATAAATTTTTCCGCTTGAGTTTTTCTTATATTTTTTTGATTGTGCTGTTGGCCGTTATCGGTACGACAACGTTGTATTCTGCGGCCAACGGAAGTTGGAGTCCTTGGGCTTTTCGCCACATTAGTCGTTTTGGGCTTTCTCTGCTGTTAATGCTTGGGTTAGCGATGATTGATGTTAAAAATTATTACAAATTTTCCTATGTTTTTTATGCCGTTACCTTGCTTCTTTTGGTGGCTGTTGAAGTTGGCGGGCATGTCGGCATGGGGGCGCAGCGTTGGATTGATCTCGGCTTTTTCAAAATACAGCCGTCAGAGTTGATGAAAATCGGCTTGGTGCTTTTTTTGGCGCGCTATTTCAGCTCGACATCGCTGCAGGTGATTCAATCTTTTCGCGGCATTATTATTCCGGCGATTTTAGTGCTGATTCCCGTTGCGCTCATTATTTTGGAACCGGATTTGGGAACAGCGACTATGTTGCTTTTGACGGCAACGATTATTCTGTTTGCCATCGGCGTGCAATGGTGGAAGTTTGCCGTTGTAGCGGTTGCAGGGGGTGCTTTACTGCCTCTGATCTGGAATTTTTTGCATGAATATCAAAAAAACCGAGTTTTGACTTTTTTGGATCCGGAGCGGGATCCGCTTGGGGCAGGGTATCACATTATTCAATCGAAAATTGCGTTCGGTTCCGGTGGATTATGGGGAAAAGGCTTTTTGCATGGCACGCAGACGCATCTTAATTTTTTGCCGGAAAAGCATACGGACTTCATTTTTACGATGTTTTCCGAAGAGTTCGGACTGATCGGCGGGTTATCACTTTTGCTGCTCAATATTTTGGTCATTGCGTTTGGATATGTCTTTGCCTACCGAGCAAAAAATTATTTCGCTAAGTTGGTGATTATCGGCCTGAATACGAACTATTTTTTATATGTTTTCATCAACATTGCGAT
This sequence comes from Alphaproteobacteria bacterium, assembly GCA_017475935.1. Classification (GTDB taxonomy): domain Bacteria; phylum Pseudomonadota; class Alphaproteobacteria; order RF32; family CAG-239; genus RUG410. Next base: position 7,477 of record JAFVEP010000024.1, on the reverse strand, counting down.
GGTTATGGGTCTGCTTCCGGTTGTCGGTGTGCCGCTGCCGCTTATTTCGTACGGCGGAACGGTTATGTTTTCGCTGATGGCCAGCTTCGGGATTATTTTATGCATGTCGGTTCTATCAACTTCCGATGACGAAGATTTTGACGATTGATTTTATCAATCTATTTATGTAAAGAAATACCGATGGTTAGGATGTTTAATCCCTTTTTGTAGCTGTAGGATATGTCATCGGTCAGTTTTTTGGCTAAAAATACGCCTAAACCGCCGACTTCGCGCTTTTTGATATCCTGCTTAATATCCGGATCTTTTTTAGCCAGCGGATTATATGGTTTTCCGCTGTCGGAGAATGAGGCATAAAATTTATCATCTTTGGTGAAAGTTTTGATTTTGATGGTGCCGTTTTCCTCCGATTTGTAGGCATAAAGAGCAATGTTGCTGAATATTTCCTCGGCGGCGCTGATCATGGCAAATTGCGCTGCTTCCGAAAGGTTGTGCTTGTTCATTTCACCTTTTAAGAAGTTAATCATACCGGCCAGATTTTTTAAATCGGCGGCAAAGACAATAGAGCCCGTTTTGAAGCCGTTGTAAACAAATTCAAGCATGGCAATATCGTCTGATTGCGGTGCGGTTTTGGTGAATTTTTTAATGTCTTGCAGAACGTTATGCAAATTGCGAGTCGGCGAAGAAGATATTTTTTGCAATACGTGTTCCAATCTTTTTTCGCCATAAAAATCGGATTCTTCGTTTTCGGCTTCGGTCACGCCGTCTGTGTATATAAACACACGATCTCCGGAAGTAAGTGAAATTTTTTCGGCCACAAATTCAGCATTTTCTTTAGCACCCAGTACAATATTTTTTTGCGGGTTGAGGAAACGATATTTATCATTTGTATAAAAAAGCGGAATGGTGTGTCCGGCATTGACAAAGTTCATATTACCGCTGATCAGATCGACAACGGCGATGAATGCCGTGACAAACATGCACGATTCGTTGCCTTCGCACAGCTCGTTGTTGGCTAAGTGAATGGCACTCGCCAGATCGCGGTTGTTTTTGCAGGCATTTTTAATCAGCGTTTGCGCTTTCATCATGAACAATGCGGCCGGAATGCCTTTTCCTGAAACATCTGCAATAACAAAGGCAAATCGATTTTCATTGATGAAAAAGAAATCGTAAAAATCGCCGCCGATTTGTTTGGCCGGTATCATTAAAGTTGAAATATCGAAAGCTTCGTGCTGCGGATATTGTTCCGACAAGGCGGATTTCTGTATGCTGTGCGCAATTTCAAGTTCACTTTCGTTTCTTTGCTGATCGGAAGCTGTTTTTCTTTCCTTCTCGATGTAATTGAGCAAATTTTCCTTCATGCTGGTTAGGGCATTGGCAATAACGTTTATATCCGATGAAGACGGGTTATCCTTGAAATTTTCCGTAAAATCGCCGTTGCCATATTGGGTTGCTAAGGAGCTTAGCGTAAGAAGTTGATCGGTTGACTTGCGGCAGATGTGGCTGATCAGGAAAAACAGCAAAACAGCGCCGGCGCAAAAGGCTAATAAAACAATGATTTGGAAATGATGAATCGGCCGTAAAAATTCCTTTTTTGAATAAACAAGACAAAATCCCCAACCGAGTTTTTTGATCGGCGCATAGAAAAATATTGCTTGTCCGCTGATAACGGAGGAGTGATCTATTTCAATCTGTCCCGATTTACCTTTGGCAAGCTCCATGCCGACATAGGCCAGTTGATCGAGATTGAGTTCATCAGCCAGATCGAAAATTGTTTTTTTAAGTGCGATGTTTGGATTCGGATGCGTGACATATAATCCGGTTCGCGATAAGAGCAAAAGTTTTCCGGATTTATAATACGAAAAATGATTGATGCTTTCTTGTATACGGCTTAAGTCAACGGTTAGGGCAACTAATCCGCTGAAATCGCCAGTATCCTTAAATTTAAACGGAACCAAACAGGTGACGACAACCTGACCGGAAGTCTTATCTTTGTATGGCTCAGACCAGTAGATTTTTTCTTTTTTGGGAACTTCCTTAAACCACGGAAAACGATCATAAAAATTGCTCACCTTTTCTGATTTGAAATAAGTTTCGCCATTTTCCTTCGTGCTGATATATAAATTGCCTTTGATGACATTGTTTGGCTGGAAAATGTAAACCCAAGCATTCGTGAAAGTCAGAGTTGAATTGCTGCCGGTCTTGATGGCTGAATTCAAAACGACCAATAATGATTCCATATCCGTGCTGGACAGTTGGTCAAGAGTGTTCTTGGTGTTAAGAACAATTCGCTCTGTGTCCGAAACCAAAAAGGTTATATCGGCAATATATGAATCAACGGTCTGTTTGGCGTTGTGTTCACTTTGAGATTGAATAATCGGTTCGGCATATTGCGAAATAAAAGTTATGAGGCCAAAAAAGCCTAAGCAAACGCAAGTTAAAATGCTTATATTTAACTTGAAATTCAGGGAGTGTTTGCGAAACCAAGATTTGAGCATGTTCGTTATTTAGGTTCTAAAAGGCTTTCAAAACCGGTGTATTCAAAAATAGATCTGACTTGATCGGATACGTTAATTAATTTGATCGTTCCGTTCTGTGCATCCATTATTCTTTGAAAAATCATGAATGCACGTAAACCGGCCGAAAAAACATATTCGACATTTTTCATGTCAAAAACAAGTTCCTTAATCTCCGCCAGATCGATTTGTTCAATTAATTTCGGCGATGTGTTCGGATCCAACCACCCCGAAAGAGTACATGTTAACTTTGTTCCTTCATGCTTTTGCTCGATGACTAAATCTTTATTCGTTGTTTCCATAAAAACCTCTGCTTTGAAAATGTTACTTCTGTGTCAGAGTATGAAACAAAAATATTAATATTTGTTAAAAAGATGATATGAATTTATCTGAATTTAAGAATGACGCCTTTGCTTTGGAATAGCCGGCGATGCCTCCCACTGACAGAACGCCAATGATGGCCAAGACGCCCAGCATTTCAATCATACTGCGACCGGATTGGTTTGTTTTTGTTCCCATGTTACTTCTCCTTTTGCATTAAGATTCGGGAGCCCCTTCAATTTTTCGCTTTCAAAGCGAAAAACAGGGGTGACTTTATCTGTTTAAAAATATTTTTTTTCACATTACCCCCGCAGCAAAAGTCAAGTGTTTTTTATCAATTAATAAAAAGTCATGCCTCCGAGTATGGGACACACGAGATCAGGGTATTTTCGAATTAAAAAAATATAGTGCTACGCAAAGATGAGATTTCTTGACGAAGTGACGCGCAGCGCACTTCGAGAAATGACAGTAAATAGGATTATAGCGCAGCGTCGCGAAAGGGAAGATGTTTTGATTACACACTTAAAGACAAAAGATCCTGCCCGAAAAGAGCAGGATCTTTTGATTACCACAAGGTTTTACGGCGCGGCGGTGTTTCATTATGTTTGTTTAACTTGGCGCGCTCGGCCTTTTTCTTGGCTTTTTCAGCGGCACGCTGTGAGGCTGCGCAATCACATTCTTCGCCGTTTTGCAACTCTTTGCAACAGAAATTACAGTAGGTAATCCCGTTGACGGTTGTTGTGTTGTTGTCCATAAAAATTAAAAATTAAGTAATACATCAAAGCGAGTCAGATGTAGCACAATATTTTCTTTTTGTCAATGCTTTTATTGATTGGATATCGGCGGAATATTGATTTGTGCAATATATCCCGGTTTGATGCGTACGTTGCTGTAACGCATGTTGCCGGTATCTATCAGATAACGCTGGCGCTTTGTCCATTGAGCAGCAGTGGCGAAAAAGTCTCTGCCGGTTACTTCTTGATTTTTAGGATTCATGATGTACAGAACGCAGCCTTGGTGCGGTTCAACTAAACCGCAACGTGACCGGCCGGCCGGAACATCTTGATTAAAGACAACACCATCTAACCCGCGTCCGCGAGCGGCTTGTTTTTGAGAAAACATGGTTGCGCCGATGATAATGCCGAAAAGCGTGAACAAGGCCAGTAATAATAAAACGGTTTTGTTGCGGAAAAAATAACCGATGGTTTCTTGAGCTTGCGGGGCAACATCTTCATCAGTTACAAAACGGATGTTTTCTGAATCGCCGTTATCTCCGAAATAGGCTTCCAACGGCAGATCGTCTTGATCTTGCGGTGCCGGTTGAATTGGTTCAGCGTAGTTGACTTTACTCGGCATACCATAAGCCTGCGGTTGCGGCGCCGCCGGTCTGACACGTTTAATCTTGCGGATTTTACGCGGTCCGTTTGTTCCCATTGGATGATTTTGATTTTCAGGCATAGCTTTCTCCGATTATAACTTGTTTTTGATCTTTTCGTTCGTTTTTAATGTGCGAATCAGGCGCGGAACCATGAATACAATTGTTTCGGATTTCGGCAAATTCGTTCCAAACAGTTCATTCGGTAATCCGATAATTAAGAAGTTTTCACCTAATTTATTACGGATTTTGAAATTTGTTACCTGTCCGTTGGTTTCTTCCATCGTGACATCCGTGAAAATCAGGTTATTCTTTTCAAGCGAAGCTTTGGCTAAAATTGACATGCCGTAGACGTCGGCTTCCGGCATGCTGCATTTGCCGATGTCGAAACGAGCCAGCCATAGATTCGGAACCACGAATTTGCCTTCGGAAACTTTTTCGATGGTTGCTTGGTTGCCGAGGAATTGCTGCAGTTTTTCGACGGAAATTTCGTTGGTGGTCGTTAAAACGCGGCCGATAACACCGGTCTGCGCGGTTGTAATAGAGCCAAAATCGAAAGCTTGCAGCATGTTTTTCCACTCAATATCACGAGATGTATCGAACGGATAAAGACGGAAAACGCTCACGTCGTAAGCAACCAGAGTCGGGCTGTTTTCAAAGAAATTAATTAACTCGACCATTTTGTTTTGTGTTTCAATATCCGCATCAAAGGTAATAGTGTAGTCTGCCCAGTTGGTGACAATATCCGTAATGCCGGCACCGCGGATAACATCCATTAAACCTAAGATAATCGGACGGGACGGCGGTGTGGAAAGAGTCATGTTTACCCGACGGCTTAAAGTCAGAATCTTATCCTTGGCGTCATAGGTATAGTAAATTCCGGCCGAATCGGCGATCATCTTCAAGACCGCTGACAGCTCGCCTTTCAAATCCGTTGCGGAAATACTGGTATATGGACCATCAGCAGATGAGACGCGGATTCCTGCTTCTTTCGTGAGCTTGACAATGGCTTGTTCGGCCGGCATCATCTCAAAATCAAAGCCGGTTACTTCAAAGCGCGGCAGGGGATCGTTATGGCCGTTGCGCTCAAGTTTAAATGCGGATTTTTCATAAGGAAGCGTCAGAACCATTTGTTGAGTTTCCCAGTTGACATTACAACGCAGCGGTGTTTCCAAATCTAACTCATTAGCGCCGCGCGGTGTGCGGATCATGTTCGGTTCCTGCGGATCCTTTTTGATCGGTTCTTCATTGACAGCGGATGAAGCGAAAATTTGCGTTGGGAGCATTTCAACCAAAGTTGAAGGTGTTGTGTTGTTTGCTTCGGCAGTCAAAGGAGTATCCTGTGCTTGCGCCGGATCAACAAATCTGGCCTTTTCACTCATACAACCGGTCAACCCTAAGATGAAAAGGGCGGAAAGATGGGCAATACGTAAAATGTTTGTTTTTTTCATTGGTCTTACTCTCTATTGTAATAGGCTATCCTTGATTGTTTTCTGACATGAGTTTTTCCATCAAATCATCAATATTCATGCCGGCACCGACGGTCGGATCAACCGCCTTGTCAAAGTTGCTCAAGGCTTCGTTGATTTTTTTACCCTCATTCGGATCCGCACGCAGCATTTCCGGAGATTGGTTGTTCGTCAATTCTTCCTGATAGATGGACAGATTTTTCTTCAGCGCTTCAATGCCGCCGGCGATCTTCTTTTCGACATACGGGTAAAGTTCGTTGTGTTCCAAAATGAAATTTCCCGTATCGCAGATCTCTTCCAACACATCCAAAATGTACGGGTAAAATTTGTATTCTTCCAACGCAATATTGCCCAAACGCACGCAACGGGCGGCAATACGCGAAATTGTTCGATCATAATAATCGATTAAGACAATATAGTTGTCGACATACCAGAGCATGTCTTTTGAAACAACGTTTTTATTCCCTTTTTCAGCCATATTTCCATCCTTTTGTTGGTTGCTATTTTAATCATCCGGTGATGATTTGTAAATAATTTTTTTATGTGTTTTTATCCTCAAAAGCACTCGCCAAAGGATCCGGCGAATCGGAAGCGAAGGCATCAGCCAGCGCATCATCTTGCGCAGGTTCATTCGATTGCGGTGCGGATTCGGCAAAAGCATCGGCCAGATCATCTGTCGCGTCGTCAAACGGTTGATCGTTGAAGGCCTTGCCGATAGCATCGTCGAGAGGTTGATCTTCTGCGGAAGACGTTTCGTTGAAAGCATTGGCAATGTCGGCTGTTTTTTGATCGTCATCGACGTATTTCCAATCGCCGTCCGCATCGGTGATCGGATTGCCGTTTTCGTCGACATATTCCCAATCGCCGTCTGCATCGGTGATCGGATTACCGTTTTCATCGACATATTCCCAATCGCCGTCTGCATCGGTGATCGCTTTATCATTTTCATCAACATATTCCCAATCGTCGTTTTTATCGGCGATCGGTTCTTCGTCGGCCGGTTCAAACGCCTCATCAGTGGATTGGTTTTCCGCAACATCAGGCGATGCATTTTCCATGACATCGGTTGTGTCTTCGCTTGCGGTTTCAAATACATCGGCCAGATCGGTGTCGTCTTCATTGCTTAAGGAAACGGGACCGGCGTCATCCATATCATTCAGAGAAACGGTCTCATTTGATTCGAGAGCCTCTTTGATTTTGAGCATAGCATCGTCGTAGGCCTTAATTTTTGGGGCTTTGGCCGGTTGAGGTACAGTGGTTTCCTTCGCTTTTGTCGGTGCGTCTTTCGTTTCGACTGGTTCTGCTTTAGAAAAACGGCTGTCTTCTGGCGTTGGAACATCTCTTGGTATATGCATATCCGCATGCAAAGGAATATCATCCTCTATGTCAGATAAGTCAGGCAAAGCGTCGGGAAGATCTTCTTCATCCGGATCAGAGGCGGAAAAAGATGTAAAATCTTGTGTTTCCGAAGTTTGAGGCAAAATATTCTTATTGAGCAAAAAGTCATCAACGTCCGTGTCTTGCCGCGAGTCGAATGTATCCTCGTTTGTTTCCGGAGCTTTTGACTTTTCGGCCTTTTTTTCTTTTTGTTTTTGACGTTCTTTTTCCTGTTGCTTCTCTTTTTCCTTTTGTTTTTGACGTTCTTTTTCCTGTTGTTTTTCTTTTTCCTTTTGTTTTTGGCGTTCTTTTTCCTGTTGTTTTTCTTTTTCCTTTTGTTTTTGGCGTTCTTTTTCCTGTTGTTTTTCTTTTTCCTTTTGTTTTTGGCGTTCTTTTTCCTGTTGTTTTTCTTTTTCCTTTTG
>JAFVEP010000023.1 GCA_017475935.1 Alphaproteobacteria bacterium | reverse complement strand
TTAATGGCATTTGACAAAGTCAATAAAAATATGATACATGATTATTAACTACATAACCGGAAGGAAAAATGAAGTTCAGCGGGGAAGGATATATTGTAAAAGTCAGAAATCACGGTGAGAAATCGGCGATTATTACCGTGATATGCCCGCAATACGGAAAACTTGTCGGATATATCAACGGGGCATTTAACAAAAAAACGTTGGGAATATATCAGCTGGGAAATCGTATATCCTTCAATGCTTATGCTCGTGTGGCTGAAAATATGCTCAGTTTCAAAGGTGTGGAGTTGCTTCAATCGCATGTCAATGACTTTATGCTTTCTCTTGAAAAAATCGAGGCTCTTTCTTCCCTGTGTTGCTTACTCGATGTGTGTGTAGCGGAAAATGATGATCTGGGGGATTTTTTTAATCAGATCCGTGATTTTTTTGATCATATAAGAGAGGAAAATTGGTTGGTTTATTATTCTCTGTTTGAATATAAACTGCTTGAATTTTTGGGAATCGGTTTGGATTTAAATAAGTGCGCCGTTACGGGAACAAAAGAAGACTTGTCTTACGTTTCGCCGAAAACGGGACGGGCCGTATGCGCACAAGTCGGAGCATCATATAAAGAAAAGCTTTATGCCTATCCGCACTATATTGTTGAACACAACTATCGGCCGAATTTGCAGGAAGTGGCTAATGCTTTGGCGATGACCGGCAATTTTCTGCATAAAAATTTTTTGCAAGCTCATAATCTTCATCTTCCGGAGCAACGGAACGGATTGATGCGTATGGTTAGTTTAGTACATAAATAATAGGTATAAGATGATGGAAAGCGCTAAAATAAAAGATGTTCATTTCAGCGAGGAATTAAGCAAAAGATATTTGTCTTACGCTATGTCAACCATTGTATCACGTTCACTTCCGGACGTGCGGGACGGACTGAAACCGGTGCATCGAAGATTAATGTATGCTATGCGGCAATTACATCTTGATCCGAAAAACGGGTATAAAAAATGTGCGCGAGTCGTCGGTGATGTGATCGGTAAATATCATCCGCACGGCGATTCAGCGGTTTATGGGGCTATGGTGCGTTTGGCGCAAGACTTTTCGGTTCGCTATCCTTTGGTAGACGGACAAGGAAATTTCGGAAATATTGATGGTGATGGTGCGGCAGCGATGCGTTATACCGAAGCGCGTCTGACCGAGTTTGCTATGGATCTGATGGATGGTTTGAGTGACGATGCGGTTGAATTTTCGGATACATACGACGGAGAAGATTCCGAACCATCGGTTATGCCGGCCATGGTTCCGAATTTATTGTGCAACGGCGCCATGGGTATTGCCGTCGGTATGGCAACGAATATTCCGCCGCATAATTTAAGTGAAGTCAGTGACGCGCTTTTATACTTGATTGAAAATCCGCAATGTGATGATGAGCCGTTGGTTCGCCGCCTGAAAGGACCTGATTTTCCAACAGGTGGTATCATTGTTGATAACTTTGAAACAATTCTGACCAATTATAAGCAGGGGAAGGGAAATTTCCGTATCAGATCCAAGTGGCACACGGAAGATTTAGGCCACGGACAGTATCAAATTGTTGTCACTGAGATACCTTATCAAGTTATCAAATCAAAGCTGATCGAAAAAATCGCCGAATTATTGCTGAATAAAAAAATTCCGTTTTTGGGTGATGTCCGCGATGAATCTGCGCAAGATATCCGTATTGTTCTGGAACCGAAAAATAGAATGGTTGATGCAACTCTGCTGATGGAACAGCTCTTCAGACTGACAGAATTAGAAGCCAAATTTAACATGAATATGAATGTGTTGGATTTGGACGGTGTTCCGCGCGTTATGAGCATAAAAGAAGTTTTGCATGATTATTTACAGCATCGCAATCAGGTGTTTCTGCGCAAAATCCGCTATCGCCTCAGTAAGATCAATGCGCGGTTGGAAATATTGGAAGGCTATTTAATTGCATATTTAAATCTGGATGAAATTATTCGCATTATCCGCGAAGAAGATAATCCGAAAGAAATTATGATGCAAGAATTTAAGCTTTCTGATGTTCAGGCCGAAGCCATTTTGAATATGAAATTACGTAATTTGCGTAAGCTGGATGAAGATCAAATTAACCAAGAGCACGAAGAGTTACTCGCTGAAAAAGCCTCACTTGAAATTTTGGAAAACGATGAAGCCAAACGTTGGCTGGCTATTGCTGAGGAAATTAAAAAAATCAAAGATAAATACAGTAAAAAAACGGCTTTGGGCCGAAGACGCACGGATTTTGCCGAGGCACCGTGCGATGTTGAAGTTCCGTTAGAGGCTTTGATCGAAAAAGAACCGATTACTGTTATTTTATCGCAGAAAGGTTGGATACGTTGTATCAAAGGACATGCGGATTTAAATGAAGATTTCAAATTTAAGGATGATGACGCCAAGTTGTTTGTTATTCATGCCCAAACCACGGATAAAATTGTTGTTTTAGATAATAAAGGAAAATTTTTCAATGTAGCGGCAAATGATATTCCAAGCGGCAGGGGATACGGACAGCCGATCCGATTAATGATTGATTTAGCAAACAATGATGAAATTGTATCCATGTTTGTCTTTGAACCGGAGGCGAAATATTTGATTGCGACGGATAAAGCTTATGGATTTATCGTTGATGAAAATCATATTTTGGCACAAACACGCAATGGTCGCAAAATCATGAATGTCGCTGATGATGAAAACGTCCGATTCTGCATCAGAGTTAACGGAGATTATGTCGCTGTTGTCGGCGAAAATCGTCGTATGCTCGTTTTTAAAGCGGAAGAGATTCCGACTATGGCTCGCGGTCATGGTGTTTTACTGCAAAAATACAAAGATGGGCGTATCAGTGATATTCAAATATTTAACGGAGAATATGGTTTTTGTTACAACAGAGCCGGGGGAATAAGTATTGAAAAAGAACTCATCACTTGGCTTGGACATCGTGCGCAAGTCGGCAAACTTGTTCCATTTGGATTTCCGAAAAATAACAAATTTTTCAAATAGTTATCAACGAAAGTTAATTTTTGATATGAACTTTGTAAAGCTTTTAATAATCTTCCTTTTCAGCGCGTGTTCGGTTCAAGCGGCGGAATATACGTACACCGTGCGCAAAGATCCGCTGCATCATACCGCTATACCATATGTTTATGTTAAAACTACGAGAGATAAGTTCTACACACCGGATCGCTACACGTGCCGTATGCGCAATGAAAAGAAATATTGTGTCAATCGACGCGGTCGGGCAATTGACGGTCAGATTGTTACAACCGATGAAAATACAGTTGCTTATGAAACATATAATGACGGTTATCAATCCGGAGAAACTTTGATCTATACTTTAGACGGAACACTGTTACAACGTGCGGAATATAAAAAAGGTGTGAAAAACGGTGAAGAAATAACTTACTATGTGAATGGCAATGTTTTTATAATTTCTCATTATAAAAACGGTGCGCTTAATGGAACTGTTTCGGAGTATGATATTAATGGGCATAAAGTCGGCGGATTTGACTATAAAAACGGTTGGTTTAAAGGCGGATACTGTAAAAATGAACGTCATAATTTTTCCATGAAAGAAAGATTGGCGCAGACACAATATAATGAAATTATTCCTTGCCAAAGCGAAGAAGCCGATTAGCGAATGTTATGTATCGTTGGTACAGTCTTTGCTTTGAGGTTTTCCAGCCTTTTTTTCTGATATTCATCACGTATTAAAAAAAAGCTCCCTTGGTTGGCATCAGGGGCGCTTTTGATTTGTTTGTTTTTTAATAACTGCGGGCATAGATGACATCAAGTGTGGCATCTTTTCCGGTTAATAAGCATTTTCCGCTCGTGCCGCTCTGATCGGAAGGAATGCATCGAATGGTGATTTTCATGGATTTCAAAATCTCTTCGCTGGCCGGATCACCACACCATTTTCCGCGGACGAAGGCAACTTTTCCCTGTTGCTCATCTTCAATCCATTCGTTTGACTGCGCAAAATATCGGGCAAAGTCTTCCGGAGTTTTTATATCTGTGCGGATATTATCCTCAAGACGTTTTTTCGCTTTAAGAAACATCATATGTTGTAAAGTTTCCAAACGTTGACCTACCGAAGAAACGAAATCAGCAGCTGAAATGATTTTCTTGCCTTCTTGCTTACCGAAAAAGATACGTTCTTTGACCATCAAAGCTTCATTTTCGACATCACGCATACCGACTTCGCACACAATCGGAGCGCCTTTGCGAACCCACTCCCAAACCTTATCCACACTTGATTTATCGCGCGTATCGACTTTAATGCGAATTTTTTCATTAAACGAAGTTTGCTTTTTGAGTTGTTCCTGAATCTTTTGAATATAAGTCATAACTTTGTCGGCATCATCATTTTTCTTAATGAGCGGAATAAAGACAATCTGGTTCGGCGCTATATGCGGCGGAACAACCATACCTTCATCATCAGCGTGCGACATAATAACACCGCCGATCAAACGGGTAGATACGCCCCATGAGGTTGTATAGGCATATTCTTGTTCATTGTTTTGGTTAACAAATTTAATGTCGGCTGATCGAGCAAAATTCTGTCCCAAAAAATGCGATGTACCGGCTTGTAAAGCTTTACCGTCTTGCATCATAGCCTCGATGCAATAGGTATCGATGGCCCCCGGAAATTTTTCATGTTCCGGTTTGCGTCCGGATAAAACCGGCATCGCTAACGCTTCTTCAGAGACTTTCTTATATACGTTTAGCATTTTGATTGTTTCATTTTCTGCTTCCTTCGCATTGGCATGAACCGTGTGGCCTTCCTGCCATAAAAATTCACGCGTTCTCAAAAACAGGCGCGGACGCATTTCCCAGCGAACGACATTTGCCCACTGATTCAGCAGAATAGGGAGATCACGGTAGGATTTTACCCATTTTGAAAACGAATCGGCAATGATGGTTTCACTGGTCGGTCGTACAATCAATGGTTCATCTAAAGGAGAAGAAGGCGTAAGCTTTCCGGATTCATTTGTTAATCTGGAGTGTGTCACCACAGCCATTTCTTTTGCAAAACCTTCCACATGATCAGCTTCTTTTTGGAAAAAAGACAGCGGAATAAACATCGGAAAATAGTAGTTTTCATGGCCTGTTTCTTTGATTTGTTCATCTAAAACATGCTGAACCCGTTCCCAAATACCATATCCCCATGCTTTGATAACCATACACCCCGTAGATACGGAGTTTTCAGCCATATCCGCTTGTGAAATGACGTTTTGATACCATTCCGGATAGTTTTGTTTTCGTGTACATTTTAATGCCATTTATTCATCTCCTATCTAAGTTCTCCGCCGGTTTTTTTACCGACTTCAACAATAACTTTATTCATCATATTTTCAATATCTTTATCAGTAAATGTTTGATTATCCGGTTGAAATGTCAGACCGATGGCAACGGATTTTTTATTTTCCGGTAAATTATCACCTTCATATATATCGAAAACACGAACATCGACAATATGTTGACGATCAGCATTTTTAGCGGCTGATAAAATAGCAGCGGCTGAAACATCTTTATTAACGACAAAGGCTAAATCTTTATCAACCGGTTGCAATGGTGATAAATCTATTTTTTTACGCGCTTTGTCTTGACTTTTACGCGGTAACGGGATGTTATCCAAATTCACTTCAAATGCCATGACTCGGTTTTTAATATCCAGTTTTTTCAGTATGCTTGGATGAATTTCACCGAAATAAGCTAAGACATTTTTTCCCAAACGAATTGTCCCTGATCTGCCCGGATGGTAATATGACGGGGCATCCGCCGTAATTTGCGGATTTTCATACGGACCTTTGGCCGCAGCAATAGCAGCCAAAGCATCTGCCTTGACATCAAAAACATCATAATCGCGAGCCGAACCGCTCCAATCTTTTTTAGATGTTTGTCCGTAACGTACCCCTGAGGCCGCACTGTGTTGCTGTTCAGGATTTCTGCCGTCAAATTCCGGACCGACTTCAAACAAAGATAAATTTGTATAGTTGCGTGCCGCATTATTTTTAACCGCCAACAACAAGTTTGGCAAAATAGACGGTCTGAGTTCATCTAGCTCTTTAACAATCGGATTTTGCAGAATTAAAGCTTCATTTCCTTTTCTGAAAAATTGCGCCGTTTCGCTATCGGCAAAACTCCATGTAACCGTTTCATACATGCCGCGTGAGGCTAATTCATGTTTTACGATTAAGGCTGTATGTTGTTGCGGTGAAAGAGTTTCTTTCGGCAGTAAATCATAGGGCAGAGAAACGGCCGGAATATTATCCAATCCGATCATGCGAACAACTTCTTCAACTAAATCTTGTTCACATGCAATATCACCGCGCCAACTCGGAGCTAAAGCTTTTAAGATTCCGTTTTCTTCTGTGACTTGAAAACCTAAATTTTGTAAAATCTGCTGTGATTTCTCTTTTTCTACCGGCATACCGATCAGAGTTTCCAGTCTTTCCGGACGCAAATATACCGGCTCTGAAGTGTAGTTTTCCGATCCGACAACCGTAATTTCAGAAGCTTCGCCTCCGCAAATGTCAAGAATCAGAGCGGCGGCATAATCAGATCCGCTGATATTTGACAATGGGTCAACCCAACGTTCGTAACGATATCGAGAGTCCGAATCAATTTGCAAATGTCGGCCGGTTTTAGCGATGCACTCAGGCGTAAACAGGGCGCATTCGAGCAAAACATTGCGCGTATTTGCCGAACAACCTTTTTCACTTCCGCCCATAATGCCGCCTAAACATTGTACTCCTTGTTCATCACAAATACCCAGTGCATATTCCGGCAAAATATATTCCTTGTCATTCAGTGCCTTAAATTTTTCTCCGGCTTGTGCCATACGCACGGTGATATTGCCGCTGAGTTTGTCAGCATCAAAAACATGCAAAGGACGCGCCAGATCATAATTGATGTAATTTGTAATATCAACCAACGGAGAAATAGAATGGATACCGATAGCATTCAATCTGTCTTTCATCCACTTCGGAGTGTTCACGGTGTTATCAACACCTTTAATATAACGACCGGTATATACAGGGCATTCAGCCGGACATTTAACTTCAACTTTAATCGGATTAGCAAATTTTGCGGCAACTTTGGCGATATGAAGCGGCTTTAATTGACCTAATCCGGCGGCCGCAAGATCGCGTGCAATCCCTCGAACACCAAGGCACTCAGCTCTGTTTGGGGTGATGGATACTTCAATAACCGGATCAATATCCAAAACTTCTGCCACCGGTACACCGATAGGGGTTTCTTTAGGAAGTTCGATAATGGCATCATGCGAGCTGCCCAGTCCGATTTCATCAACAGCACACATCATACCGCAACTTTCTACGCCGCGGATGGTTGCACGCTTTAGGCGTTCATTAAATAGAGGAATTAATGTTCCTTCGCGGGCAAATACACCGATCAATCCTTGGCGAACATTCGGCGCGCCACAGACAACTTGATACGTATTCGTACCATCGTTAACAGATAACACATGCAATTTGTCGGCATCCGGATGATTTTCCACACGATCGATTCGTGCCGTAATAAAATCAGCTAAGCCATCGGCCGGATTGGTGAGTTCTTCCACTTCCAAACCGATTTTAGTCAGCGTATCACTGATCTGTTCAAGAGATGCATTTGTTTCCAAATGTTCTTTCAGCCATGATAAAGTAAATTTCATCGTGTGAGTCCTCCGTTATTGCTCAATCCACCGGTTAGAGATGAAAAATCAAGCGGGGTAAATCCATAATGTTTCAACCAGCGAACGTCCGATTCAAAAAATGTACGCAAATCAGGTATGCCGTATTTCAGCATAGCCAAACGATCAATACCTAAGCCGAACGCAAAACCTTGATATTCATCCGGATTAATACCTCCGGCTCTTAAAACATTCGGATGAACCATGCCGCAACCTAAAACTTCAAGCCAATCTGTTCCGGCACCGATTTTTAATTCCGTTTTGGTCTTGAGACAACCAATATCCATTTCAGCCGATGGTTCCGTGAACGGAAAATAAGATGGGCGATAGCGTACAGGAAGTTCATCCAGCTCGAAAAAAGCTTTCATAAAATCATAAAGGCAACCTTTCAGATGAGCCATAGTGATGTTTTTATCAATAACTAAGCCTTCTACCTGATGAAACATCGGCGTATGCGTGGCATCATAATCGGAGCGATAAGTACGTCCGGGAGCGATAATGCGAATGGGCGGCTGTTGCTTTTCCATCGTGCGGATTTGCATGCCGGATGTATGTGTGCGCATAACAAAAGCCTGATCCATATCAAAAGGTTTGGACGGATCATTATTGATGTAAAACGTATCTTGCATTTGACGGGCAGGGTGATTGGCCGGCATATTGAGCGCATTAAAGTTATGAAATTGATCTTCAATATCAGGTCCGTTAACGACATCAAAACCCATCTGCCCAAAGATGGCTACGACTTCTTCGTATATTTTCGATACCGGATGAATACGTCCTTGCGTTTCCGGTCGAACAGGCAGGGTTATATCAATTTTTTCCGCTGCCAGTTTTGCATTTAATTCTTTTTCTTCCAAAATATTTTTTTGCGCAAGAATAGCATTTTCAACTTCTGATTTAACCAGATTAAGTTGCTTTCCCAAAGCTATTTTTTCCTCCAGAGACAAAGAGGAAAGCGTCTTCATCATTTCGGTTAAACGACCTTTTTTCCCCATATTGGCAACCCGGATATCGTCCAAATTTTTTAAACTATCCGCTGTTTTAATTTCATCAAGAATGGTTCTTTTTAAACTTTCTAAATTTTCCATTATCAGCAACCTTGTAAAAAAAATAAAAGAGTTAGTGCAGGCAAAAGCTTCAGCTAACTCTTTTATTTACGTGATATGTATTATAAACTATTTAAGAGCCGCTTTGGCTGTTTCGACCAACTTAGCAAATGCTTGGGGCTCTTTGAAAGCGATATCAGCAAGAACTTTGCGATCCAGCTCAACACCGGCTTTGGCAAGCCCGCAGATAAATCGAGAATAAGTCATATCATGAATACGAGTAGCGGCATTGATACGCTGAATCCACAAAGAGCGGAAACTTCTTTTCTTTGCTTTTCTGTCACGGTATGCATACTGCAAACCTTTTTCAACTTTTTCAACAGCTACTCTGAATACATTTTTATTACGACCTCTGTAACCTTTCGCCATATCCAAAATTTTTTTATGACGAGCGTGAGCCGTTAAACCTCTTTTAACACGAGACATATCCTATCCTCCTAAATAAACGGTAAAAACTTTTTAACAAACTTATTGGCAGCATCAATTAAGATGGTGCCGCGAGCGTGTCTTTTTTGTTTTGTCGGTTTGTTGAAGAGAAGGTGTCTCTTGAACGAATGGTTTCTTTTTAATTTGCCGGTACCTGTAACGCTGAAGCGCTTAGCAGCGGCTCTTTTTGTTTTTAATTTCGGCATTTTATTCCCTTTCATTATATTGGAATTACACAAAAGCTGTCAGGCATGCCAATTCGCCCGATAAGCTCAAACAAAGAATGTATACCTCAAGAATATTTTAATTTCAAGTGTTTTTTTAACATTTTTAAACTTATTTATGTTATTGCCTTTACAATGCATGTTTTGACGCTAATATGAGCTTATAAAGGAGAAAAGATGAGTAAAGTTTCGTTTATTGTGCCGGTCTATAACACCGAAAAATATTTATCGCAATGTTTGGACAGCCTTATACATCAAACATTGCACGATATTGAAATTGTCTGTGTTAATGACGGTTCAACAGATAAAAGCGGAGATATTCTGAATGCTTATGCGCAAATGGATTCTCGCATTATTATAATCAACCAAAAAAACAGCGGCCTTTCTGCCGCACGTAATGCCGGTTTGGAAAAAGCAACCGGTAAATATGTTCAATTTGTTGATTCAGACGACTGCTTTTCCACTAATGCGGCGCAAATTTTATTTGATCAGGCGGAAAAAACAGAATCCGATGTGGTCATCTATGACTGGTTTCAGGGAATGGAAAATTATCAAAATATTATTGGCATGACAGTTCCTCAATTCAGAGGAGAATATGTTAAAAAAACATTTTCCGCCGAATCTATGACGGCAGAAACATTTAAGTTTTGGCCTGTTTCATCATGTTTTAAATTTTACAATCTTGATTTTATCAACAAAAATCACATACGCTTTGCCGAAGGTATCATTTATGAGGATTTACCGTTTTGGGCCGGAATTTATACCAAAGCTCAAAAAATCAGCTATATTTCGCTTGCCTTTTATTATTACCGCACGGCACGGGAAGGTTCTATTATGAGTAATAACGGCGAAAAATATTTTGATGTCATTAAAGCTTCAGAACTGGTTGAAGAGAAGTTTAAAAAAGCCGATATGTGGGAAAAATATAAAGTTCCGGTGCAAACTCTGATGATTTTGAACTGTTTAATGAAATTCGACCATATTCAGGCAAATTTAAAAGAACGTTTTTATAATCAGATCAAACCGTTAGCTGACGGACTTGATTACAAGCTTTTGGAAAAATCGGCATCTCAAGAATTTGAAAAGAAAGCGATTGAACGTTTCAAAATGTTAAGCAAAACAGATTATGCAAAATTCTGCAAAATGGAGAAGTAAAAATGATCAATCCTAAAATATCAGTCATTGTTCCGGTTTATAATAGTGAAAAATATCTGGCCGAATGTTTGGATTCTTTAATTTATCAAACATATCAAAATTTGGAAATTATCTGTGTTAATGACGGTTCCACAGATAAAAGTTCGGAAATTTTGCAAACGTATGCCCAAAAAGATGAGCGCATTAAAGTCTATGCAGAGAAAAATTCCGGAGCTGCCGTTGCCCGTAATTTCGGGTTGCAGAAGGCGACAGGGGATTATGTTTCATTTGTTGATTCGGATGATTGGGTTTTGCTCAATCTTTACGACAGTTTTGTTCAAACCCTGAATAAAGTTAAAGATATCGATATTTATATGTTTAATACCGGTTCTTATCAAAAAGGTATGAATGATGTTGTTCCGCTGCGTTTTTTCGATATCGGGGATTGGCAAAATCATCAAAATGAAGAAAGCATCCACACGCCGGCGGACTGTGTGCGTCCTTTTTCGCGCAATATCTCTGCGGCTAATAAAATTTTCAATCGTGAATTTTTGCGTCAAAAACAAATTCTGTTTCCGGAAAAGTTAAAGTATGAGGATTTTGCATTTCATTTTAAAGCGCTCTTTAATGCGAAAAAAATCATCATAACCGATCGAATTTTTTATCGTTATCGACGCGTTGAAGGTTCTGTTTCCGAATTTGTGACACCGAAATGTTTTGATATTTTCACTATTGTCGATATCATAGAGGAAAATTTGCAATCAACGGGACTTTTTGAGCAGAACAAATATGCCTTATTCCAGTACAAGTATAACGTCTATGGTCAGCACTTCACTTTCTGCCCGCCGGATTTACAGGAAAAATTCTTTGCTGAAATGAAAAAACGCGTGATAGAAGCAGAAAATGGTTTAGATTACGCCATTTGCCAGAGACTAACCAACTATTTTCATTTTCTGCATATCAAATTAGATGATTTTGCCGCATACAAACAGTACAGCAAAACAATCTATCCGAACAGTTAAGGCTTGTCTTTGGTGGCTTGATACAGCGTGCAAGCCTCAGGGAAAGGTTCGATAACACGCGCTAAAACGCCTTTCAATTCGGAAATGCAAATACCATAATTTGTGACGGCAACACCTGCTTTTTCACATTGGTAAATGCGTGACAGCATTTCGCGGCGGTTGATGGTACAGCCGCCGCACTGTATCACAAGCTTATATTGTGATAAATGATCGGCAAAATCACAGCCGTTCACATAATCAATTTGCAGATTTTTTTGCGTTTTTTGTGTCAGCCAACGCGGAATTTTAACACGTCCGATATCATCTTGAACTGCATGATGCGTACAGGATTCGGCAATCAAAATTTTATCATTATCCTGCAGGTGACGAATCATGGCAGCACCATGAACAAGTTTGCACAAATCACCTTTGAAACGCGCCATCAAAACCGAGAAAGTTGTGCATTTTATATTTCGCGGCGTTTCTTTAACCATCTGATCGACGATCTGCGAATCACAAACGACTAAAGAAGGCGGCGTTTTCAAGTTGTCTAAGACATTTTTATAGGTATTTCCTTTCGTTATGATGACATTTTGATTATGATCCAAACAGTCGCGGATAGCTTGAACTTGCGGCATAATCAAACGCCCTTTGGGGGCTTCATAATCAAGCGGAATCATCATAACAACCGTACTGTGTTCGGGGATCAAATCACCAACCAGCGGAGGCTGATTGATAAAGTCGTCGGGACAAAGTTTAAGCAACTCTCCGGTCAAAGCGGAAAGAACATGATCGCGCATTTTAACATCCAAAGAGTTCACATAAATGCCGTTTGATGTACGTTCTTGATAGGTGTCGGCTTTATTATAAATACGAATGACCGGAATTTTTTGTTTTTCGAGAAGTTGAAGAATTTCCTTTTCTGTTTCGGTGAGCAGAGGATGGGCGCAAATTAAAAGTGCAACATCTGTTTTATTTAATGCTTGTAATGTTTTTTCCATTCGTTTGGCGGCAAGTTCCGTCTGATCGCTCAATCCGGCCGTATCCAACCATAATACGGGGCCAAGCAAAGGCAATTCTTGCGCTTTTTCAACAACATCTGTTGTTGTTCCCGCTACCGCTGAAGTGATGGAAATTTGTTGTCCGGTAAGCAAATTTAAAAAGCTTGATTTTCCCGAGTTAACTTCTCCTAAAAGGGCGATATGTAAGCGAAGAGATTTAGGTGTGGCTTGCATGCTGTTTCTCCATAAAATTCATCCAATTGATGTATAGCATTTTTTGCAGCTCTTCAAGAGGAATCCTCAATATTTGCGCTATTTGTTCTGCCAGAAGGGGAAGTCTCCACGGCAAGGTTTCCGTACTTTTATCGTCAGATTGGTAAGGACCATCTGTTTCTAATAAAACTTGAGTAAAATCAAGTCCGCAAATGAGCCGTTCGTTATTTTTTTTATGCAAAACAGATTGATTTAGTCCGATATAAAAACCATGTTTTTGAACCTCTTTTCCCCATTCAAGCGAGCCGGTAAACGAATGAAAGATAGTCCGCTGCGGGAGAAGGAAAAACAGATCGCGCATGATCATATCAGCTTTAACAGCATGAACAACAAGAGGGCGATTATATTTTTGAGCCAGCTTTATGTGCTGTTTAAAAATCTCGATTTGTTCGGATGTATTCGGATTTTTCAACCGATCGATGCCGCATTCGCCGATCCATGCTGATCGGTTTTCTTGGATCAGGTGTTCCAGTGTCTGATACCAATCGTTTTCGGCGTCGTGTATATACCACGGATGAACCCCATAGGCCGGAATAATTTGTCGATACATATCGGCTAAATGTTTTATTTTCCCCCAATCGTTCGGATGAGATGAAACATTGACAAACGTATTTATTTTATATTGCATGGCATTTGTTACGAGATTTTTAACATCTTGTTTTTTATAATCTTGAATATGAATATGTGAATCTACATAATGCATCTGCAAAAACCTTTCTTGAGGAGATAATAACAACGATGAGTATTTTTACAAGATCTGTTTCAAAAATTTACACACGACCGGTTTTGGAAGTTAATTTAAACAAGATTATCGAAAACTACCGACTATTGTGTGATATTATATATCCTTCAACGCCATCGGCTGTTATTAAAGATGACGCTTACGGATTGGATGCCGCAGTTGTTGCAAAAACATTATATGAAGGTGGAAACTGCCGTCATTTTTGGGTTGCTCATGCGGTTGAAGGTGAGAAAATTGCCGAATTTGTTCCGGGTGCTCAGATTTTTGTTTTGCAGGGAATCGGTGAAGATTCCGCCCAATTATTTGCGCAATACAAATTCACGCCGGTCATCAGTTCTCCGGAAATGTTTGCCTTTTGGAAAAAACAAAAGATTAGTGATGTTAAACCGGTTATTCAAGTGGAAACGGGGCTCAATCGCTTAGGTTTCAGAACGGAAGATCTGGAACATCTATCTGCAGCGGATCTAAAAATGTTTTCCATGGTAATCAGTCACTTGGCCTGCGCCGATGAAAAAGACCATTTTATGAATAAATTTCAGTTGGACAACTTTAACAAAATCCGTCAGAAGTATTTTCCGGCTTTACCGGCATCGCTGTCTGCTTCGGATGGTGCTTTTTTGGGGGCGGATTACACTTTCAACATGGTGCGATTGGGCGCAGCCATATATGGCATCAATACCGCACCTTATCGCCTTAATCAAATGCAAAATGTAGTTGTTGTCAAAGCACCTGTTTTGCAGATAACACAATTAAAAAAGGGAGATTTTGTCGGTTATTCAGCGACTTATCGTGCCGGTACAGATAAAAAAATCGCAATTATTTCAATCGGATACGGCGACGGTATTCATCGATCATTATCTAATAGGGGAAAGATATTTTTCCGTATTAAAAACGAATGGAAAGAAGCTAAAATTATCGGCCGTGTTTCCATGGATAACATTATTTGCGATATTACCGGACTTGATCTTAAAGTCGGTGAGTGGGGATATATCATCTTTGATGAGTATCCTTTGGATGATGTGGCGCGAGATGCGCAGACTATCAGTTACGAGCTGTTATCAAACATCGGCAAAAATCAACGTTTTGATCGGGTTTATATCATCAAATAATTGAACATAAAAAAATTGTGTATCTTTTGGCAAAAACAGTTTTGTTTTCGTCCTTTTTATATTACGCTTGAGAAAAATCAGTAGAAGAGGGAAAAATGAAAACAATCACACGTGTCAGCCTTACGGAGGCTATTTATGAAGAGATCGGTTTGTCTCGTAAAGATTCGGCTGAAATTCTGGATATAGCTATTGAAGAAATGAAAGAATCACTGATCAAAGGAGAAGATGTAAAAATTTCTTCATTCGGAACATTCGGACTTCATCGGAAAAATGCCCGCATGGGACGTAACCCGAAAACCGGAATAGATGCGGAAATTTCTCCGCGGACGGTTGTTTCTTTTCGCCCGTCACAAATTTTACGCAAAGCCGTTAATAAATAAACAGGTGAAGTATGGTTATCCATAAGTCAAAATCTGCGTTCAAAACAATCGCCGAAGTTGCGGAAGAACTTGGTGTGGCAACACACGTTTTGCGCTTTTGGGAAACAAAATTTTCACAAATAAAACCGATGAAAGCGACGGGTGGAAGACGCTATTATCGTCCGGATGATGTCGAAATCTTAAAATTGATCAAAGGTCTGTTATACGATCGTCGTTTCACCATAGAAGGAGCGCAGCATTTTATTAAAGAAAAAGGCTTGAAAAATCTTCTCGGCTCTGAAGAAATACAAAAAGATTTCTTTGAAAAAGACCAAAATGAGGAGGATAAGAGTTCTTTGCTAACCGTTGAAGCGCATGAGGCAATTGAGCAAGCTATTGATCGTTTGAAACTTCTTCGTGCGAATCTTCTGAAATAAGCACAGCATTATTTTTACAAAAATTTCATCCGTATCAGAAAAATAAGAACGGAACTCTTTAAATAAGATAAACCGCACATATATAGATCTGCGTATACAATAACAGAAAGGAAGTTTACATGTTAAAATATAGCAGATCCGCACTCGGATTTTTGAACCATCAATATCAAAGCGTCTTAAAGAGATGTTTGCTTGGCAGTATGCTGGTGATATCATCCTCTTTTTTACTCTCATCCGGAACAGCAAATGCTGCCGATATAGAGCAAGATTTAATCGCCTTAGCGCCGAATGATGCGCCGGTTGCACAAGAAGTAACCGTTTCGATGAATAATCGTTTGTTCAGAACCATCGGCAATCATTTACTGGAAGATTCATTGGGTAAAAAACATGGAATGAATTCAGGTGATCCGATTAATCAAATGTCTTTATTCGCTGACGGATATTACGGAGAATCAAAGCTCAGCCGTCGAGGTAATCATTACGGATTTAATACTGATGCGATGGGTTTTATCGTTGGTATGGATAAGCAAATTAACAAAAATATGAAAGCCGGTATCGGGTATCAACATGATCAAACCGATGTTAAAGCGTTTCACCGTAAAACAGATGTTGACAGCAATACCGGATTTGTATTCGCCGAATACCAGCCAAGTCCGTGGTTTGTTAACGGTATTGCTTCTTACGGCCGTTCCTCTTACAGAGAAAAGAAACATGCCTTTGATGATACATTTAAGGCAAAGTATCACGCAGATGTTTATGCAATGCAAGCAATGACCGGATACGAATATATTCACAAATATGTGGATATGACAC
This sequence comes from Alphaproteobacteria bacterium, assembly GCA_017475935.1. Taxonomy (GTDB): domain Bacteria; phylum Pseudomonadota; class Alphaproteobacteria; order RF32; family CAG-239; genus RUG410. Next base: position 22,369 of record JAFVEP010000023.1, on the reverse strand, counting down.
CGCAAATCGGTATGCGTTATAATTATATTAAACGTCATGGCTATAACGATGGTGCAGAGCAACAAGTTTCCGGCAAAGATATGGATATCTGGACCGGAGTTGCCGGTGTAACCTTATCTAAAGATCTTTACGGTTATAACTGCATGAGATTCCGTCCGGAAATTTATGCCGGAATTACTTATGATATGGAAAGTGATCGTGACAATGCCACGGTTAATTTTATCAACGGCGGCGGTTATACTGTCAACGGAAAACGTTTGGATCGTATGGGCTATGAAGTCGGCGCCGGGCTCAATGCCGAAATGACGGAGCATCTGTCTGCCAGCTTAAATTATTTAGGCGGATTCCGTGACAAATATCAGAATCATACCGGACTTGTAGGCTTAAAATATACGTTTTAAACGGCCTTTGTTTGAATAAATCCCTCATAGATATAAGCTGTGAGGGATTTTGTTTATATGTCTTTCTTTTAATTTGAAAACGACGGAGAATATTTTATACTCAAAGCATGAGGAACTAAGAACGGAGTAATCTGATGGCAAAATTTAAAACGATTGTATTGATGGTTGGGTTGGTATTGATATTTATGTATTGCGGTAATCTGATTGCCGGAGAAGAGGGGATGAAGACCGCCTTTTTGGCCGCTTGCGGTATGAATTTCTTCAGCTATTTTTTCAGCGATAAAATGGTTTTAAGTCACTACAAAGCCGCGGAAGTGAGTGCTTCCAATCAGCCGGAATTATACCAGATTGTTGCACGTTTAGCCAATCGTGCCGGTCTGCCGATGCCGAAAATATATATTATTCCGGATGATGTTCCGAATGCCTTTGCAACCGGCAGAAATCCTAAGCATGCTGCTGTTGCTGTTACCAGAGGGCTGCTTAATTTAATGACAGCGCAGGAAGTCGAAGGTGTTTTAGCGCATGAAATGAGCCATGTTCGACACTATGATATTTTGATCGGTTCGGTTGCCGCTGTATTTGCCGGTGCTATTGCTATGCTTGGCAATTGGGCAAGATACGGCTCACGTTCGCAAAATAATAATCGCCAATCCGCACTCGGTGTGGTCGTTATGCCGCTCGCCGCGACCGTTGTACAGATGGCTATTTCACGGACGCGTGAATATAAAGCAGACGAGGGGGCTGCTTACTTGACAAATCATCCGGAATGGTTGATTTCGGCATTGCAAAAACTTGAAGGCTACGCTCAAAATTATCAAATGACTGCAGCTAATGCTCAAACGGCGCATATGTTCATTATTAATCCTTTTTCCGGTCTGAAAAGCAGTTTTACGGGACTTTTCAGCACACATCCGAGTACGAAAGACAGAATTGAAAGATTGAGACAAATAGGCGCCGATATAAAGTCATGATCTTTGTGTGTTGCGTGAAGCAAAAGGCTTAACTTTTATTTCCATAATATGTATAAGTGACACCTATTTTCATCATCGCAGACACGGCAGAGTTCGGAGATTTTAGCCGGTGTGAGATCGCGCATGCACTCGCGTGAGTCGGTGCAATATTTGTCGCCGTAATAATTGTTGGTATAAAGACTATTTTCATTGATTTTTTGTACCTCCGTCAGCCATAAGAAAGAATGGTACTGTTGGATCATTTGATAGAGATTGACGCATTGTTCATGCGGATTATCGTTGGCAAGATCAATTCTGAGTCCCATGAAGGGCGCTCCTCCTGTAGTCCCTTTAGCAATATAAAGCATTATGCTATTTTTGAAAACATCGTAAATATATACATTATTATTTTTTCTGATCATTTCTTCGGGAACCCAACCGAAAGTTTCAAAGATGGGTTTTAAACGATCTGGCAGTGTTGAATTTGGAGAGATATCCAGCATATCACGATGGGTATCAACGGCGCTTAAGATGTAGCTGATTTGTTCGCGTTGTTTGTTCAAGAGGTGGCGGCGCATGGCGTGGGAATAGCCGGCGATTGAGCCGACGGTCAGGACACCGATTATGGCCAGAACGCCGAGCATCTCAATCATACTTTTTCCTCTCTGCTTGGATCTTTCGGCAGCTTTCTCTCTCGTGTACCTTTGGTTGTACACGTCGTTTGAAACTTGCGGCGCATCTCCGGCGCATAGCGAAAGAAGACGTCCGTATTGCGGCGCATCTGCACCACACTCCGGTCGCTGGTTTGTTGGGAAAATGTTTGTTTTTGTTCTCATGTTACTTCTCCTTTTGCTTTAAGATTCGGGAGACCTCGTGAATTTTTCGCTTTGCAGGCGAAAAATAGGGGTGACTTTATCTGCTTAAAAATATTTTTTTTCACATTACCCCCCCGTATCAAAAGTCAAGTCTTTTTTATAAGGAAAAAATAATAACTACTATAACTCATGTATAGAGATGTAAATTTAAGACAGAGGTTTGAGAGAAAAAATGCCACAAACTTTGCATGCGGCAAATGTTTGTGGCATAAAATTTTAGGTTGTACCTTAGGCAGCTTTTTTCTTGGAAGCTTTTACCGGTGATGCTTGTATGAAACCGAGCTTTTCCTCAATCTGCCAGATAACACGCAGGGCATCAAGCGCTTGGCGGCCGTTTACACGCGGTGTAGCCTCGCCGTTAACGCATTTGATAAAGTGGTTCAATTCGGCCTGCAAAGGTTGATTGGTCGGGATAAACAGTTGTTCAACACTGCCTTTTAATCCGTAATTCATCCATTCAGGAATTTCTTCCTGATTGACATACGGCATGCGGCCTTGCGTGTGAACATTGATACTTTGGTTGATGAAATCCAGATCAATATAGTTTGTGTCGGTTGTGACCGCCAGTGTGCGCACGCGCGATTGCGTAATGCGGCTTGCGGTTAAGTTGGCCGTAGCACCGTTTTCAAATTCCAACAAAGCGGAAATATAGTCCTTTCCTTCGGGACTTTCTTTGGTTTTAACCGAGGCAGCCTGAACATTGATGACCGGCGATTGAACCAAAGATTGAATGACTTCAACATCATGAATCATCAAATCCATAGCAACATCAACATCGGTAATTCGGCCGCTGGCGGCGGACATACGCTGTGCAGTTAAAGAGCGGATTTTAGACGTGTCGGAAAGAAGTTTGCCCATTTGCTCGACGGCCGGATTGAAACGCTCAACGTGGCCGACCATGAGGACAACATTGTTTCTTTCAGCCGCATCAATGAGACGCTTGCATCCTTCTTCAGTTGTGGCCAACGGTTTTTCCATCATGCAATGAATGCCCTTGTTCATGAAAAACTCGCCGACATCAGCATGTGTGACAGAGGTGGTGACCACACTGACCGCATCAACCGCGGCGGCAACCTCTTCCATTGAGGAAAAAGCTTTAATGCCGAATGCCTCGGCGGCGTTTTGGGCGGCTTGCGGAAAAATATCATAGACACCGACAAGCTCAATACCTTGCATATTCTTATATGTTTTGATGTGGTTTTTGCCCATCATACCGGCGCCGATGACGGCAACTTTTATTGTGTTAGTCATAAATTAATCCTCTGAAAAACAGTTCGTACGAAAATTCGTTTATAAAATACACTGTTTTGAGTGAAAAAGCTTTTAAAAATATGTTACAATTTATTACAAAAAAAGAAGCTCTCACAAGGAGAGCTTCGGAAATCAAATCGGCCAGAAGTTTCTGAGCTTAGCCGAGAGTTTTTTACTCGGCTTATGAAGCTGAAAATAGAAATTCAGGACCGGTTCAGCGTAGTGCTGGTCCGCAATCTTCAACAAGACTTCGTCACAGAGCGGATACTTGCTGATATAAAACTTGATGATATCCTCAGCATGCGGAAGATAGATCAACATTTTCTCAGCTTTTCTGTTTAAAGCGTAGCGGCGGATGTATTTCCACACCAGATGTTCGGCATCAGGCAGAAAGAAAAGCTTGATTTCGGCCTTGACGCTCAAACTGCATTTGGCGATGCAGGCAGAAACCAGTTCGCTTGCTTTTTGCTGCTCGAACATAGCCAGTTGCGCCGGCTCATACAGACCGAACAGTCGAATGTAACGGCAGGCCATATCTTCCATGCCGGACAAACGAACCAAATTTACCTCGTCCTCAGCACTTAAACGATAGTTGCGTTTGATGCAGTTGAGAACGGCATTTCTCATTGCGGAGCGACTCACCCGTGAATCGGATCCGCTCGCTGTTGTTTTCGTTTCCATAATTAATTAATGATAGATAAGTACATCCTTTTTAGCACGTACAATCAAAGATGTCAATTGTATTTTTTGACAAAAAAATAAAACGCCCGCGGCGGGGCGTTTTATTGATGTGGATTGCGGGCTTAAATATCCAAGTTTTGAACCTTCAAAGCATTTTCCTGAATGAATTCTTTGCGCGGTTCGACAACATCACCCATCAATGTTGAAAAAGCTTCGTCAGCTTCTTCAACGCTGTCGATTTTAACCTGTAACAATGAACGAGCTTCCGGATCCAAAGTCGTTTCCCAAAGCTGCTCCGGATTCATTTCGCCCAGACCTTTATAGCGTTGAATGCTGATGCCTTTTTTGCCGGCGGCTGTGACCGCATTCATCAAACTGACCGGTCCGTCAACACGTTTAACGCCCATAGATTTTGTGGTTAGTATCGACGATTTGGCGAAATTTTCGGTCAGAAAGTCGTGCATGTTGTTGAGAACCTGACCTTCCGGACTTTGTAAAATATTAGCGCCGATGACATGTTCTTCTTTAACACCGCGCAAAACGCGATAGAATGTGATGCTGTTGTCGGCATTAAGTTGCGCTTGCCAACCGCGATCGTATTCGGCTTCAAGAGAATCCAATCGTGTGGCCATCAGGTTGATTTCAGCTGTTAATTTTTCCTTGTTAGCGAAGGTTTCACGATCAAACAAGCCGCAAATAGCTAACTGTTCGATGATTTTTTCCGGCGCCTTCAAGGTTAGCGCTTTGATCATGGTGTTGGCTTTTTTCGTGCTTTCCACAAAAGAAATCAGATCTTGTCCGATCAGTTTTTCTCCTTGTGCGGTTTCCAAAGTAGCATCTTCGCAGCCGCCATGAATGAGGTAATCTTCCATTTCGCGATCATCTTTGATGTAAATAATGGAGTTGCCGCGTTTGGCTTTGTAGAGCGGCGGTTGCGCGATATAAACATAGCCGCGTCTGATCAGTTCCGGCATCTGACGATAGAAGAATGTCAGCAAAAGCGTGCGAATGTGTGCGCCGTCGACATCGGCATCGGTCATGATAATGATTTTATGATAGCGGCATTTGTCGGCATCAAAATCATCGCGCCCGATACCTGTGCCGAATGCCGTGATCATCATGCCGATTTCGGCTGAACTGAGCATGCGGTCAAAACGGGCTCTTTCAACATTCAGAATTTTTCCTCGCAGAGGCATGATTGCCTGATATTTACGATCGCGGCCCTGTTTGGCTGATCCGCCGGCGGAATCTCCCTCAACGATGAAAACTTCGGATAATGCCGGATCCTTTTCGGAACAATCCGCCAATTTTCCCGGTAAAGAAGCAATATCTAAAACACCCTTGCGGCGAGTCAGTTCTCTTGCCTTGCGGGCTGCTTCACGCGCCGAAGCTGCCTCGACAATTTTTCCGACAATGATTTTAGCTTCGGACGGATGCTCATCGAGCCATTCCTTCAGCTTGTCACCGAAAATACTTTCAACAACCGGACGTACCTCCGAAGAAACAAGTTTATCTTTTGTCTGTGATGAAAATTTCGGATCCGGCGCCTTGACGGACAGAACACAGGTCATTCCTTCGCGCATATCTTCACCGGTGATGATATTTTTATCTTTTTTAAGTAAACCGTTTTCTTGAATATAATTGTTAAATGTTCTGGTCAGAGCACCGCGGAAGCCGGCTAAGTGTGTGCCGCCGTCTTTTTGCGGAATGTTATTGGTGAAACAAAGCATGGTTTCATTGTAGGAATTGGTCCATTGCAAAGCAACATCTAAACCGATGCCGTTGTTTTCGCCATGTATGGAAATAATGCTTTCATGCAGAGGGGCTTTTGACTTATTTAAGTGGCTGACGAATGCTTTTAATCCGCCTTCGTAGTGGAAATCAACTTCCAGCGGTTCGGCACCGCGATTGTCTACCAATTTTAAGTAAACGCCGGAATTTAAGAAGGCCTTTTCACGAATGGCACGTTCCAGTGTATCAAAATTGAATTCTGTTTGGGTAAAGGTTTTCGGTGACGGTAAAAACGTTACTTCCGTCCCGTGACGATTAGGGGCATCGGCAACAATATGTACATGTTCAACCACATTGCCGTCAGCAAAAGAGGCTTCGTATTCTTTGTCATTGCGCCAGATTTTCAATTTAAGCCATGTGGAAAGAGCATTAACAACCGAAACACCGACACCGTGTAAGCCGCCGGAAACTTTGTAGGAATTATTATCAAATTTTCCGCCGGAGTGCAGTTCGGTCATGATGACTTCGGCTGCCGAAACGCCTTCTTCTTTATGCGTATCGACCGGCATACCGCGTCCGTTGTCGCGGATGGTTGCCGAACCGTCCGGATTCAAAATAACCACCGTTTTATCGCAAAATCCGGCTAAAGCCTCATCAATCGAATTGTCCAGAACCTCATAAATCATATGATGCAGGCCGGATCCGTCATCCGTGTCGCCGATGTACATTCCCGGACGTTTGCGTACAGCATCCAAACCGCGCAAAACTTTGATGGAATCAGCATTGTATTCTTCTTCGCCTTTGATATAATCTTCCTTAGTTAAATCTGTCATCATTTCCTCTTTTTAAAGTATTCTCTAACTGTAAAAATATAGCTTAATCTGTCAAATTTACCAAGAATAAAATCAAAGTTATAAACGGAAATATAAAAAACACCCAAACCTTTTTCAGGTTGGGCGTTTATTTGCTCTAGTCCATTTGTGTTTCGGCAAAATCCAGAAAAGCACGGACAGTGGACTTTTTGCGGTTTTTGTGTTTTTCAAAAAAGCCGAAAGCTTTTCCGTCATTTCGGAAGAGCTTACCATTGAAACGTTCAAGAGAAACGATCAGGGCAACAAAGTCCATGCTATCCATCTGAAGATCTGTCCAGAGATTTTCTTTCAAAAGATCTTCATCTGAAAGATTTTGTGCGCGCATATCTGCAGGACCTCCTTGCAGATACTCAGATTGCAGAGCTGTACGAAATTGCTCTACGGAAAATTTTTTTAGCGCCATAATGATTGGATTAATTATTGTTAAACAAGATCAGTATATAGGTTTTTGTTTTTTTGTCAATGCATTTTTATATGAAAAAGCCAAGCTGACGGTTTGTTCGTTGCTTGGCATGTTGGAATTGCCGCATGGGCCATATAGGTTATTTATGTGATTCGATCCACGATTTGATATTGGCTTGGGTATTTAAGCCGACTTTTGTGTCAACTTGTTTGCCGTCCTTAAACAAAAACATGGTTGGAATGCTGCGGATGCCGAATTGGCTGGCAACTTGCGGCGAATCATCAACATTCATTTTATAAATGGTGACGTCGCTCAGTTCATTGTCAAGCGATTCCAAAATCGGACCGAGTTGGCGGCACGGGCCGCACCATTCTGCCCAAAAATCTACCAAAACCAATCCCTTGGAATTCAAAACATTAGTTGCAAATTGGTTATCTGTTAACGGTTGCGTCATATTTCTCTCCTTATCTGGTTAAAATTGCAAAGTAACATTAATATAGTGATTGTGAATCTGATATTAAAGGTTCTGGAAATAAATACAACCTTTTTTTGCAAAAATCAGACGACTTTCATCAAACGGGCTTCATTCGTCCACAGAATGTAGGTTTCTACGGGCTTGTCGGGATAAATTTTTCCAATGAGCTGAGCATAAGTCGCCAGCTGGTTCTTATAAACTTGAGGTGTTTCTTTTACATTTTGCGCTGCCGGCCGGTTGGTTTTGAAATCCACAATGATGATTTTGTGCGGCAAAATGACCAATCTGTCGATTTGTGCTGAGATGATTTTTTCACCGACTCGGCCCATGATCGGAACCTCAGCGCGTGAATTCGGACCGAAAATTTGTGCGAAGTTTTCTTCTTGGAGTAATGAGATGACTTCGCGGCAAATTTGCTGCCTTTGGCTTAAAGACAGATCGGCAGCATTCTTGTTTAAATAGTCGTGAATGATACGCTCTGTGTTTGAACCGTCGTAAGTTAAAAATTGCAATAAACGGTGGATGATGGTTCCGCGTCGATAGAAATGGCCGCTTTCGGCAAGAGGAGAAGACGAATCCGTGTCTTCTTCCTGCGGCTTTGACGGGGTGTAGGGCTTTAAAAATGCGCCTTCGCTCGGCGCCGGCCGATTGAGCCAATCTCCGAGAGGTTCTTCCCGATGAACAGGCTTTTCTATTGCCGTCGGCCGTGCGGCGAAAACTTCCGGAACTTCGGTATAAAAAATATCTTCATCGGCAATACCTATTTGTGCCAAACAGCGGTGCGATAATTCATACCACGATTGTTGGCTGATCTCTGCTGTGTTGGCATAACCGCAGATAAACAGCCTGTCTTCGGCACGGGTGAGCGCCACATAAAGCAAACGTCGGTATTCTTCTTCAGCCTTTTGATGATTTTTCAGTTTTATCTGTGTACACTTTTCATCATAAAATGCACTTCCGAGCGGACAAAAGGCCATATCCGTATCCCACAGAATTTCCTGTTCGCGCTTGGCGCTTTTGACATGAACCGTGTCCGGCAAAAAGACGATCGGTGCTTGCAATCCTTTGGATCCGTGAACCGTCATTAAGCGCACGGCATCAATATCTTTTTGTTCCGTTTCGCGTTTGATCTCGATTTCGTGTGCGGAAATCCAAGAGATAAAACCCTGTAAACTCGGGATATTTTGCCGCTCATAAGCAATGGTTAAGTTGATAAATTCATCAAGAGAATCTTCGATTTCCATGCCCATACGCTGCGTGAATTTCAGTCGGCCGTTCATTTTGGTTAAAACGTGATTGTAAAGCTCATAAGGGCGTACAAAATCAAGCATATCAAACAATTCTTGCAAAGAGCGGTAAATGTGGGCATATGAGGCGAAATCACCGAGCCGTGACCAGAGCGGTGCTTGTCCGCGTTTGTAACACAGCTTGATCAGATCATCGTCATCAAGACCGAAAAGCGGTGATTTTAAAACTTCAGCCAGAGATAAATCGTCGTTCGGCAAAAGCAAAAACTTGCCGAGAGAAATCAGATCTTGAACGGCAATCTGTTCGGAAAGCTTGAGCCGATCGGCACCGGAAATACTGACATTTTGCTGTTTACAGGCACGGATAAATTCATCTACAAAACCGGTACGGCGTTGTACCAAAACCATGAAATCGCGAAAATGCAGGGGCTTTGATGTTGTTTTGCTTTCACTGACCATTTGCCGGATTTTGCCGGCAATTTTTTGCGCCAATTTCGTTTTTACGGAAATTTCCCGATTCATTTCGACCGGCGGCTGCCAATAATCGGCATGTGGATCTTTGACTTTTTTATCCGCCACTAAAAGCGGCCAAATTTCGACGCGTCCGTATTCGCCGGCTCTGAACGGCAGGTGTTCGATTTTTTCGCCCGCAGTGACCACACCGGCAGAGGCTTCCGGTGTGTTGAACAAAGCGTTAACCGTGTTTAAAACGGCTTCGGACGAGCGAAAAGAAACATTTAAATCTATTTTTTTGAAATGAGCGCCGGCTTGTGCGGCAAAATATTTTTCCATGACGTCGAATTTTTCCGGATCTGCGCCTTGAAAACTGTAAATGGATTGTTTGCGGTCGCCGACGACAAAAACCGTTCGCGGATGGTTTGTCGTGTCGTCAGTGAAAAATTCGCCGCTCAGCGATTTAATGATTTCCCATTGGTCGGGAGATGTATCCTGCGCCTCATCAAGCAAAATATGATCAATACCGCCGTCCAGCTTAAAAAGAACCCAGTTGGCAACGCCGGAATCGGCCAGTAGTTTTTTCGTCAGAATGATCAGATCGGCATAGTCCAGTTTCGCCTGTTGCTTTTTGTAGGTATTATATGCCTCAATCAGCTCGCGGGCAATGGTCAGAACGGAAAGTGTTGCTTGATAAAGAGCGATTTTTTTCAGCTTTTGCTCGCAGGCATAAACTCTCTGTGCCTCTTGAAACAATCGGTCGCCAAGACAAGGATCGGCAGCGCTGGCATTTTTAGAGGCAAGCTGTTTGGCTATTTCGCCCTCAGCCGTCAAAAATATGCTTTTATATATTTCATAATCTTGCGGTGCAAAGTTGTTTTGGAGTACTTTCGACAGCTTTTCCGTCTTGATAAGATCCTTTTTGCCGCCTTTATTCCATGCTTGCAGATTAAGCAGGGCTGCTTCTTTATCAATACGCGACATGAAATCGGCGGTAACCGATAATGCCGTGTCATTCAAATGAATGCCTAAGAGAGAAGAAAGTTTTCGGCATAAATTGTCAAACGTTTGGTAGTGATCAAAAAGCTGTGATATTTTGACACGGTTATCGACAATGCTTTTCATGACCTTCGGAAAAGTAAATTCGCTTAAGTTTTGGGTTAAATAAGCTAATGCAGATCGGAAAGCCTCGCTGTGCGGAGCGTGTGTACGGCTGAGCATGTCTTTTTGAATTTGCGCCAAAACCTGTGCTGACGATTGATCGTCAAGAACTTCAAAATATGGCGAAACACCGGCTTCCAGCGGAAAGCGCTTTAAAATGTCCTGGCAAAAACTGTGTATGGTTTGAACTTTAATGCCGCCCGGTGTGTCTAAAAGTAATGCAAACAAAGTGCGAGCTGTCTCTTTGTAGGTGCGCAGATCCTTTGCCGGAAAATCTTTATCGGCAAACATGGATTTGATGTCTTCGGCTAATTTGTCTTCGTCTTCAACCGCCCAACGGCTTAAACGTGCGGCGATTCGCGTACTCATTTCAACCGCCGCTGCTTTGGTGTAGGTTAAGCACAAAAGTTTGGCCGGCGATATTTTATTTAAAAGCAAACGGAGAACACGATCAGACAATACTTTTGTTTTTCCCGTTCCGGCCGAAGCTTCCACCCATACGGAAACATACGGATCAGCCGCTGCATTCTGCTGCTTTGAGGCCGCCGTTCCGCGATTAATCCGTAATTTTTCAATCATTTCATTCGTCATGGTCGTTATCCCTTACAGCCCATTCCAAATAACGGGACAAATGGTCATAATCCGAGTACTCGGGCGCGGTGGCCGGATTTGGTTTGGCTAAATACGGTGTTGTCGGAAAATCAAACAGTGTGATCAGCCGGCGGATGTAGTCTTCTACCCGATCCATGGCTTTGCGGCTTTGTGCGCTGTCTGCCACGATTTCTTTGTCACCGGGACGCCAGTAACGTAAAGTGTTGACACTTTTGGCCGGCAGATTTGTAAATCCGCCGCTTTCAGCTATCAATCCTTCAATGGAAAGCTGCGGTGCCATGCCGCTGACAATTTCACTGATGGTACGAACTCTGCCGGTTTTGTAGTCTAAAATATTGAAAGTTCCGGTTTTTGTTTCATCAATGCGATCGGCTTTGGCAGTGACATAAAAGTCGCCGTTTGGTGCACTGAACTTCATTTGACCGCTGATTTCGTTATGAACCATGAGGATATCGCGGCGATAGTTTTGTTCCGTTTGCACGATCCAATGGATCATTTTGGCTAATTTCGGCCGCCAAAATGCGGCGATATCTTCGGAAACGGCGGATTTTGTTAAAGCATTTTCGCTCATTTGCAATAAAATTTGCTCGGCGTTCGGCGGGTAGTCGTGCGGATATTGATTGTTAAATTCTTCAATGAGTTGATGAAAGATGTTGCCGAAATCCCGATTATCCTGCGGACGGTCTATGGCATTGAGCGGGTAAAGATGAAGGATATATTTAGCGAAAATAATGTAGGGATCGCGCATAAGATTTTCAATGTTGCTGGCAGACAGCTGCCGCGGACGCATGGATATCGGCGGACACGGATGCGGTGCGGAAATTGTTTGAAGCGGGAGCGCCGATCTTTCCCAATGGCGAACCCAGCGGCTGTATTTTTGATCGTATAAGTCCGCTGTTTTTTGCAGATTGTCTGCAGACAGCGCCGATAAAACGGTTTCCATACGCAGCCACCAACGGGACTTGCTTGTCGGCGTTCCGTCGATTCGTTCGGCACGCGTCAAAAAGACGTGTTTTCCGTTCAGTAAATGCGCAAAATCAGCCGCGGCGATACCGATATTTTTTTCCGGTAACGGAAGGCCGAAATCTTTTTTCATCGGGCGCGACATCCACATATCGGCCTGAGGAAGCTGAGGCCATGATCCTTCGTTGACCTCACCGATGATTGTGACATCAAATTGCAAGAGTCTGGCTTCGATCGGACCTAAAATTTTAACACGCGGATGCATGCCGTAACGTATACGCACGTTTTTTTCCATCAGCAGGCGATCGAAAAAACTTTGATAGTCGTTGGTCGGAATGGAATCTAAAATAGTGCAGGTGCTCAGAAAGTCGCTGACAAAATCGGCCGCGCAGCTTCCGGAGTCGTTTTTCCAGATGATTTTATCGCCGCTTTTAATGTCGGTTTGGGCCAAAGTTTCGGCCAGCCGCATGTGGGCAGAAAAGAAATCTTTGATGTTGATGCGCGGGTTTTCGTAAAGATTTTGCAACTCGGCAAACTCATTTTTGATGTAAGACAACAGACTTTGCAGCGTTTCATCCGGCTCTTGATCTTTGCGCCATGCCAACTCCAGACGTCGGGTCAAAAGGTTGAATTCCGCATAGCTCTTAGCACAGGCCGTGAAAGGGTGTTTCATTAAATTAAGCAAACTGTTTTGAGAATAATTTTCGCTTAACACATTAATAATTAAACGCAGATAGATTCCGATCGGTGTTAGTCCCAGAGGCTGACCGGCTGAGTCATCGGCAATAATGTCCCAACGCCGTAATTCGGAAACAACACGGCGGGATAAATTTCGATCTGTTGCAATTAAAGCCACGGTTTTTTCAGGCGTTTCAAGCGTTTCTCTGATGATAAGCGCGATTGCTTGAGCTTCTTGTCTTAAATCATCGCAGTTGACAAACCGGATATTTTGAAAGGCCTCGTCCGCAATTTTTTGATCGGGGAGGTTTCGCCACGCAGCGGAAGTTTGCGCCGGCCGCATACACTCGGAAACAAATTTTTCCCTTGGAGAAAAGAGTTTCTCGCTGAGAGGGGTGACGTCCTTGCGGCTTAACTGCAGAAAATCGAGCAGTTCTTTCAGTTCGAATTGCGGATGATTTTCATCAATTCGCCCCCATGCTTCTTCTTCCAAAGCAAAATCCAGACCGTATAAATAAACTTCACCCGACGGCAGATCGAGTACGGTTTTAACCAGTTTTTTAATGATCGGAAAAGCGGCTGTCGTGCCGGCGACGACGATTTTGTATGCCGGCGGATTTTGCTGCCATTCGTTTAATTTGGCCTGTAAAAGATTCAGGCGGTGTGCGGCTGTGTCCGTCAGACCTTTTTCTTGCAAAATGTCAGGCCAGCTGCGGGTGATGATGGTCAGAAGTTTCAGCGTTTCTTGCCAATGAGCGGCAAATTCTTCGGGAACAAGATTTTTAAGTTGGGCAAAGCTGAGTTCATAATAGTGCGCCGCATCAATCAAAGCAGATAAATTTTGCGCTAATGCGTACGCTTGCGCCAAAGAAAGCTCGGTCAAGCCGAAATCGTTCGGTTTGCGCATGATCATTTTAGTCAGAATCAGCAGCCTTTCGGTTTGACTGATCGGCGGATTTAATTCTTTTACTAATTCATAACTTTCACGATCCGATAAAAAAATTTCATCTTCATCAATATCGGCAATCGGGACCATACGCGGTAGAATAGTCGGATGCAAATTACTCTGCCGAACAAAGGCTTCGGCGAGTTCAGTGCAGGCACGCCGCGTCGGTAGCAAAAATAAAATTTCGGATAACTTCTCCGGCTGTTCGGTATAATCATTTAAAAAGCGTCGGGCCAAGATATCCAAAAATGAATCGTCGGCAGCAATATTAAAAAGATTGTTCAAGCTCATCGGCGCCCTTTAAATGTTGCAGAAAGTTTTGGAATTTTTTCATGGCCCGACCGCGATGGGAAATGGCATTTTTTTCTTCCTTGTTCATTTGTGCAAAACTACAAGTATAACCATCGGGAATAAAAAGCGGATCGAAGCCGAAACCGGTGGTGCCGCTTTTTTTCTCGGCGATTGTTCCGTCCACACGTCCTTCGAATAACTCGTATCGGCCGTTCGGGAAAGCCAGTGAAAGAACACAGCAAAACCACGCTTTGCGGCTCTTGATCGGACTGTTTTTCATCTCGGTCAAAAGTTTATCCATACCTTTGTCAAAATCTCGATTCGGAGCATAACGCGCGGTGTAAACGCCAGGGCCGCCGCCCAGCGCTTCAACACACAATCCGGAATCATCGGCGATGCAGGGTAAACCGGTGTAATGGGCAATTGTCTGCGATTTCAGAAGAGAATTTTCGGCAAAGGTTGCACCGTTTTCCTCCACGTCCGGCAAATCAAGATCTAATGCAGATTTGACCTCAATGCCCAACGGAGAGAGCATATCCTTGATTTCGGCAATTTTTCCGGCATTACGGCTGGCAAAAATAAGTTCTTTAACGTTCATCGGTTATTCCTAAAATTCGTTTTTGTTCGCAGATAATTTTGTGAATGCCGGCCTTGGCTAAGCGGAATAATTCATTAAATTCGGCCTCTGAAAAAGTTGCGCCTTCGGCCGTGGCTTGAACCTCAACAATACGGTTGCTTTCCGTTAAAACAAAATTGGTATCGGCATCGGCATGAGAATCTTCGCTATAATCTAAATCTAAAACCGGTTTGCCCGCACATATGCCGCAGGAAACGGCGGCCATAAATTCTTTGATCGGATTGCGTGCCAGTTTGCCCTCGCGGACAAGCTTTTGCATGGCCAGATAAAGAGCGACAAAAGCACCGGAAATAGAGGCAGTTCGCGTTCCGCCGTCAGCTTGCAAAACATCGCAGTCAATTTGAATGCAAAAACCTTTTAAGTCCTTCAGATCGGTCACCGCACGCAGTGATCTGCCGATCAGCCGCTGGATTTCCTGTGTGCGTCCGCTGACACCTTTCGTTTCACGTGCAACCCTCGTCAGTGTTGAACGCGGAAGCAAGGAATATTCCGCCGTGATCCATCCGCTGTCTTTGCCGTTCATCCACGCCGGCAGACAATCATCGACCGATGCCGTGCAAAGAACATGCGTGTTGCCGCATTTGATCAGACAAGAACCTTCGGCATAAAGATTAACATTCGGGATAATTTCAAGCAACCTGCTTTGTTCGGCTGTTCTTCCGTCGGTACGCATTTTTTAATCCTTTCTTTGTTCATCCAATTTGCGAATTTTAATTTGTTTAAGCTTTTGCCGCTCCCGTTTGATGATTTCAAATTCAAAACCGTCAAAAGCAAATTTTTGCCCTTCTTCCGGAATGCTTTCCGTCATATCAAGCAAATATCCGGCGATGGTAACATATTCGTCGTCGTTTAAATCCCAGTTGAATTCACGATTTAAATCACGGATCGGCATTTGCCCGTCAACAATATAACAGCCGTCATCCGTGTTTTTAAAATCTTCAGCCGGTCGACTGTCCGTTTCGTCTTCAATGTTGCCGACAATTTCTTCCAAAATATCTTCCAAAGTCACAACACCTTCCAGTGTTCCGTATTCGTCAACGACGAGGGCAAAATGTTCACGTCTTTGGCGAAACGCCTGCATTTGCTGCAATAAAGAGGTTGTTTCCGGAATAAACCAAGGCTCGATCAGCATTTTTTCAACTTTGTGCTTATCCAGTTTGTCCCGATTGTTCAGACAATATTTTAAAAAGTTTTTGACCATGATGATGCCGATAATGTTCTCCGGCTTGTCACGATAGACAGGAATGCGGGAATATTGGCTTTCTTCCACTCGGGAAATGATTTCGTTAAGCGGAGCATCTATGTCGATTGAGTAAATGTTGTTGCGGTGATTCATCACGTCGTAGACGGGAACTTCGGAAAGATCGAAGATGCTCTTAAGCATTTTTTTCTCTTCTTTGATTTCATTTCCATCGTACAGATCTATGGCACCGCGGATTTCAGCAATATCCATCTCTTCCGAACTTTTTTCTTTGATGCCGAACATTTTGAAAGAGATATTGACGACAAATTGCAAAATAAAGACAATCGGTGTAAACAACCAAATCCAAAATTTGATCAGCGGTGCAATGCGCAGAGCCGTTCGGTTGATGTTTTCGACGGCGTAGCTTTTCGGGAGCATGTCGCCGTATATCAACAGCAAAAATGTCATGATTAAAGTGGCGTAAGCAACACCTTCGGCGCCGAACATGTTGACAAGCAAATTGGTCGATAAAGCCGTACCTAAAGTGTTGCAAATGTTGTTGCCGATGAGTGTCGTAATAACAGCTTGCCGGCGGTTGCTTAATATTTTGAGCATCATACCCGCACGGCTGTCATGTTCGTTTTTATCCATGTCGGCCATATAGGCTTCCGAGGCGCCGGTCATTGCACTTTCGGCACAGGAGAAAAAGCCTGAAAATAAAATAGCCAGAGTAATCGAACAAAGAGTAATCAAAAGAATCATGTTATCTAACTTTCATTTCAGTAAATTAAACGCGCTGACGGCGCTCGTAGTTGCGAATGGCCGAAACAACACGGCGAACGGTATTTTCCACGCGTTCGTTGCGTGTTTCGACGATGATGTCGGCCTCCGAATAAAAAGGATATTCCTCGGAAATATATTCAGCCAGTTTGGCCTTGACGGTATCGTTATCACCGAGCAAAAAAGGGCGGCGCGTGCGTCCGGCCGTGCGCTGGTAGAGTGTGTTAATGTCGGCTTTCAGCCAAATGGTCAGGGCATATTGTTTGGCAAGCAAGCGAGTTTGTTTAGCAACAAATGAACCGCCGCCGGAAGCCAAAACACAGGGTGCGCCCTGTAACAAACGTTTCATAACACGCTCTTCGCCGGCGCGGTATTCTTTTTCACCAAAACACTTCAAAACATCAACCAAAGAAAGGCCGGCCGCTTTTTCAATTTCTTGATCTCCGTCGACAAAAGGCAACGAAAGTTTGCGCGCCAAACGCTTGCCGACGCTCGTTTTGCCGCTGCCCATCAATCCGACCAGTAAAATTATCTTATCTTTAGACATTTCTGCAATATTAAACCTGTTATTATCGATTCTTACTATTGACTTAGAATATAACCTTGTTAATATATATTCAACATTTTTTAACAGATTATGAGGAAAAAATAATGAAAAAATATTATAAACGTCAAGGTGATTCGAAAATAATCGTTTATGCCGTTATTCTGGCGGTTGTTTTGGGTATCGGGGCGATTGTCGTGCAAGATGTGCAAATTCCGGCACAGCATGTTGTTAAAGAAGTGAAAGTAAACATTGATCAATAAAAATGCTTGGCAAAAGTGTGGAAAATTTTTTGCAAATGATGGCGGCGGAAAAAGGCTCGTCGCTGAATACACTGAACGCATATCGGCGGGATTTGGTTCAATTTTTGGAGTTTGGCGATTTTGCCGATTTTACGGAAATAACAAAACCGAAAATCGAAGAATTTATCCGCGATTTGAATAAAAGAGCGTACGCACCCAAAAGTTTGGCACGTAAACTTTCTGCCGTGAAAGAGTTTTGTAAATTTCTTTATTCAGAAAAATTGCTGGCGGAAAATCCGGCGCAGAACGTTTTAACGCCGAAACAAGAAAAACCGTTGCCGAAATTTTTAACATTTGCGGAAATTGAAGATTTGATTTCAACGGCCTCGCATAAAAATGACTATCGTTGGCAGCGCGTCGCGGTGATGATTGAGCTGATGTATGCGACGGGATTGCGTGTGTCCGAATTGGTCGGCTTGCCGCTGAATGCCATTAACTATAAAAAACAAACGCTTTCCGTTATGGGGAAAGGCAGTAAGGAAAGAATTGTTCCCGTGGCGGAAAGAGTTTTGCAGGCGGTGAATGTGTATTTGCCGTTGAGAGCGGAATTTATAAAAAAAAATGCCTCGTCTGTTTGGCTGTTTCCCTCATTAACCGCTGTTGACGGACATTTTACCCGAGATGCTTTTTATAAAGATCTGAAAGTTTTGGCGGCAGAGTGCGGTATATATCCTTCAAAAATTTCGCCGCATGTTCTTCGGCATTCTTTTGCAACGCATCTGATTAACAATGAGGCGGATTTAAGATCCGTGCAGAAAATGCTCGGACATGAGAATATTACCACAACGGAGATTTATACGCATATTATGGCTCATAAACTGATGCAGACCGTGTGTGATAAACATCCGCTTTCTCACTATGATGAACAGGATGATAATTGATGGCGCAAAAAATAAAAATCAGCAAAGATCATCAATTGAAAGATTTGACCAGCATTGCCCAAACCATGATGCCTTTGGCTAAACAGCTTTTGGGGGCGCGCGGTATGTTGGAAATAGAAATTT
The DNA here is from genome assembly GCA_017475935.1 of Alphaproteobacteria bacterium. Lineage (GTDB taxonomy): Bacteria > Pseudomonadota > Alphaproteobacteria > RF32 > CAG-239 > RUG410. The sequence continues at coordinate 3,929 of JAFVEP010000023.1, read as the reverse complement.
TATCCAATTGGCGAACTATTGTCGGTGAGGCACTGGCGCAATATACGTTGCCGCAAAAAATAACCTTTAATAAAGATCAACGCACCGGCGGCTGTTTATATGTGTTGACTTTGAGCGGTGCCTTTGCCGTGGAAGTTCAGCAAAAAGAAGCTAAAATACTGCAAAATATTAATGCGTTTTTCGGATATCCGGCTGTGGCTAAACTGCGGATTTTGCAAACCGGCAGTCCGGAAAATTTTTTATGTGCAAAAAAATCGCCTGATAATGTGAAAAAAATGCTTGTAACCGAAGAACAAGAAACCTATATTACGGAATTAACAAAAGATGTCGAACAGCCGGATTTGCAAGATGTTCTGCAAAGAGTCGGGCGTGCGGTTTTACATCATCAGAAAAAATAGGAGAGATATCGTGGAAAAATGGATACAAAGAATCAGTCATATATTATCTTTTGCGGTTATATTCTTTTTATCGGCGGCTTTTTATTTTTCATTTAAAGGCTTTAGCTATGTTGACGGAAATATTGTTTTGGTAAAACCGGAAGCCGTGGCAGCGGAGCATAACGGTATAGCTACCGTCCTGCCGAGCAACATCATAGTTAATGCATCGGATCGTTTTGCTATCGGATCTCCGTATGCGCCGCTGACATTATATGAATATTCGTCGTTGGGCTGTCCGCATTGCGCCGATTTTCACTTGGATATTATGCCGAAACTTGAGGAAGAATATGTTTCACGCGGACTTTTACGCATTGTGTTTGTGCATTTTCCTTTAGATAAAAAATCAATGAAAGCGGCGATGATTTCGCGTTGCTTGACCTATGAAAACTATCAAAATTTTATACGCACATTGTTTGATCGTCAGCGCTTTTGGTTCTTGGATCGCAGTGATGAACAGCTGATGCGGTTTGCGGCCGAACACGGTTTGTCGTATGATGAAGCGCAAGCCTGCGCATCGGATGATATGGTGGCTCAGGAAATTATTTCCGATCGGCAGGATGGGGCGACAAGATTGCATATTCAGGGAACGCCGGCTTTCTTATTCAGCGGCGCCGACGGCAACGAAATTATCTACGGTGTGCCGAATTATGCACAGCTTCGCGAATATATCGACAACAGATTGGGATTGCAACGCCAATAGGGAAATGTAATGAAAAAATTGCCGCAAGACATTTCTGAGTTGGATAAGCGTATCCGTGCTGCCAAAAATAAAAAGGAAAAGCAACCGAAACATGCCTCGGCACGGTGGGTTGTTTTTCTGCAGAATGCTTTTCGAATGTCAATTGAATTTGTATCACCGATATTTATCGGCATTTGTGTGGGGTATATACTTGATAAATGGTTTGACACGCGCGTTATTTTTATGTTAATAATGGCAATCTTCGGATGTGCGGCCGGAGTGCTGAACCTTTATCGTGCGGCGCAATCCATGGAAAAAGATTTGAACGGGAGCAAATAATGGAAAGTCCTTTGGAACAGTTTGAGATTAAAAAAATTATTCCGTGGCAGTGGGAAGGAATTGATTTATCGTTTACCAATTCGGCTCTGTGCATGCTGATCACTGTGTCGGTCATTTTTATAACCTTTACCCTGTGCCTGCACAAAAGACAGATCGTACCGACCATGGGACAAGCTTTTTCCGAATCAATTTATGATTTTATTCAATCAATGATCGGAGAAACACTCGGCAAAGACGGTTTGAAATATGTTTCGCTGATTTTTACTCTGTTTACTTTTATCGCCTTAGGTAATATGCTCGGTTTGTTTCCTTACAGTTTTACGTTTACGTCGCATATTGCCGCAGTGGGAACTTTGTCGGTTTTCTTTTTGGTGCTGAACATTATTTTCGGAATTAAAAGACGCGGACTCGGCTATTTTCATACGTTTTTTCCGCACGGCCTGCCGTGGATTATGGCACCGCTGATTATTCCGGTTGAAACGCTGTCATTGCTCGCTAAACCGTTCAGCCTGACTATTCGTTTGGCCGTTAATATGTCGGTCGGACACATTATGCTTAAAGTTCTCGGTTCGTTTATTGTGACGATGGGAATTTTCGGATTCATACCGCTGATTGCGGATATGTGCATCATTATGTTTGAATTGTTCGTTACTTTGCTGCAAGCTTATATATATACGACTTTGAGCTGTGTATATTTAAGTCAGGCAATCAGCGACGAAGAGTAAAAAAAAGAACTTAAACTACTTAAAGAAAGGAAAAAAAATGGAACAGGAAATTTTACAAAACAAAGATATGGCTTTTATTGCTGCCGGTATTTGTACATTGGCCATGATGGCTGCCGCTTGGGGCTTGACAAAGTTGTGGACAACCTTAATCGAAACAGTCGGTCGCAATCCGCAAGTTAAAAAAGACGTAACCTTGTTCGGCTTCATCGGAATGGGTTCAATTGAGTCTATTGCCCTTTACATCTTGGTTATTGCCATTTTGATGATTATGTAATTCAAAAGGTCGCAAAATGCCACAATTAGACTTGTCAACATACATTTCGCAGGCGTTTTGGTTGCTCGTCAGTTTCTGCAGTCTTTGGGCGTTGCTTTCATGGTTTGTGACGCCTAAGATTGCAAATGTGATCGAACAGCGTAAACGTAAAATTGATGACTATATTCAAAAAGCCGAAAAGCTGAATACTAAAGCCAAAGATTCGCTGAATAAATATAATGCGTCTCTTGCTGAGGCAAAACAAAAGGCTGATCATGAACTTGAACGCGGTCATCAGGAAATAAAAAGCAAACTGCGGCAAACGGAAGCAGAGATGACTGCTGAATTAAATCGGAAAATTGCCGATAGTGAGTTGTTGATTGCCAAAGAAAAAAGAGAAACCCTGCAACAAATAGAATCTATTGCGCAAGACTTGGCTTATGAAATTTTACATAAACTCGGCTTTGCAAAAATTTCACGCCAAGATGTTGCCGCGGCGGCTCGTGAGGATAAATAGATGGACGAAGAGTTAATGGATAATCCTGTGGTTGAGGATATGCTGGATGTTGCGCCGCAAGCGGAACCTTCCGGCAGTGATCTGATCGATTCAACCCAGAGTGTTATTATGGATGCAGCCGAAAATGTTTCGCAAGTTTTAGATGCGGCCGGTAAGGCAGCGCAGACGAATATAACTGAGGAACCTTTTTATACGGAAGTCGAATTTTGGATTGGTTTGGCCTTCGTTCTGTCGGTTATCGTCATTGCCAAGCCGTGCATTAAATTTGTTAAATCAGCGTTGCAAAGACGGATCGGTAAAGTTGTGTCCGATATTGATGAGGCGGTTAAATTGCGTGATGATGCGCAAGAACTTTTGGCGCGTTATGAACGTCAGACAGCGAATGTTGATCAGGAAACCGCTCAAATTTTGGAACAAGGCAAAAAAAGCTTGAAAAATTTGGAAAAAACGGAAACAAATGCGCTTCAGGAATCTTTACATAATAAAGAGAAAGAGACGCAACGCCGCATTCTGACATCGACGGAAAAAGCCAAAGATGAAATTAACCGATCGGCCAGCAAGCTATCTGTCAGCTTGGCACAAAAAGTGCTGGGACGCTATATCGATCAGACCGAAAAAAGTACATTGATTGATGAGGCGATTGCTGAGCTTGATCAGTTTGTGAAATAAGAAAAATTTAAAAAAAGCGGCGTTTTGCCGCTTTTTTAGTTATTAATTGTTTTGACGATCCTGATTGAAGAAAAATAAATCTAATTTATTATATCTGTGATTAGATCGACAGGCTTTGATAGGTGTTGTCAAAAATTTAGATTCGGAAGATATTTTATTAATGATATATAAAGAATCTGCATCTGGTCTTATTATCACAGACACGACAGAGTTCGGAGATTTTGGTCGGTGTGAGGTCTTTAATACAATTATGGTTGGCGTTACATCCTTGATTATCCGGTCCTATATCACCATAGTAACGATTGGTATA
>JAFVEP010000022.1 GCA_017475935.1 Alphaproteobacteria bacterium | reverse complement strand
GAATTAAAAATATCTTCTACTACTGATTCCATTTCAACACCTGTTTTTATAAACTTGGGGTGGATTCCTCAAGAGATGATCAAAAAAAATTCAAGTACCTATATCTATGATGTCTTTAATAATCGGGGAGCTATCACTTTTTGGCGAGCTTCTCCAAATTATCTCGGATTATGGTTTTACATTCAAAGCCCCAATGCCTTTGAACAATGTATTAATCTTTACCAAACAGCTCAGCCTTTTCATTCTTCTCTCTGGTTAACCGAAATTTACCAAGACACCGGTTATACAAGTCGGATATACGGTGACAGATATTGCTCCGGCAACAATTGCCTTCGCAACTTAACACCTGCTCAAATATCGAAGCTTTGTCAAGTTTGCAAAGATAAAAATGCATGCACATTTTATTACTTTTGGAGATAAATACTTAATCGTCCAGCAAAAAACCGGACACCAAAAAGATGTCCGGTTTTTTTAATCAATCAGCGATTATGCCGCTTTATGTTCTTTGTGTTCTTTTTGAGTTTTACCGAACTTAACGGCAGCTTGTGCTGCAGCTAAGCGTGCAACCGGAACACGGAACGGTGAGCAAGAAACATAGTCCAAACCGCACTGTTGGAAGAACTCGATAGATTTCGGATCTCCACCATGTTCACCACACACACCGAGCAACAAATCAGGGTTTGTTTGGCGACCATATTCACAAGCGCGTTTAACCAGTTTGCCAACACCTTCGGTATCAATAGAAGCAAACGGATCAGCTACATAAATACCTTTTGAACGATAGCAGTCCAAAATAGCACCTGTATCATCACGGCTCATACCGAGTGTTGTTTGTGTTAAGTCGTTCGTACCTAATCCGAAGAAAGCAGCCGAAGCAGCAATTTCTTCAGCCATCAAAGCGGCACGAGGCAATTCAATCATGGTACCAACTTCATATTCAATAGATTTTCCTTTTTCCGCAAAAATCTTTTGAGCTGTTGTATCAATGATGTTTTTAACAATATCGAGCTCTTTTTTAGAACCGATCAACGGAACTTCGATTTCAGGCGTTACTTGAACACCTTCATCACGGCATTCCATTGCAGCTTCCAAAATGGCGCGGGTTTGCATTTCGCAAATTTCCGGATAAGTAACAGCCAAGCGGCAGCCACGATGACCAAGCATCGGGTTCATTTCATGCAAAGCATTGGCACGATTTTTAACTTCTGCCAGTGTTTTACCCATTTTATCAGCCAATTCCTGCATTTCAGCATCTGTATGCGGCAAGAATTCGTGAAGCGGCGGATCAAGCAAACGAATAACCACAGGAAAACCGTTCATGGTTCTGTATAATTGTTTGAAGTCCTCTTTCTGATACGGCAGCAAACGAGCCAAAGCCGCACGACGGCCGGCTTCATCATCAGACAAAATCATTGTGCGCATATCCGAAATACGTTTAGCATCAAAGAACATGTGTTCCGTACGAGCCAAACCGATACCTTCGGCACCAAAGTCAACCGCTTGTTTCGCGTCAGCCGGTGTTTCGGCATTCGCACGAACATGCATGGTACGAATTTCATCAACCCAGCCCATAAAGCGGCCGAAGTTGCCGGAATTTGTATCAGCCTTAACCGTCGGAACAGCGCCTTCAATAATTTGACCTTTAGCGCCGTCCAAAGATACCCAATCACCTTCTTTAATAACAACACCGGCTTTTGTCGACATTGTTTTAGAAGCATAATCAATGGTAATATCTGTTGAACCCGAAACGCAAGGTGTTCCCATACCTCTGGCCACAACGGCAGCGTGCGAAGTCATACCGCCACTGGCCGTAATAACGCCCTGAGAAGCATGCATACCGCCGATATCTTCCGGAGATGTTTCGTTACGGATCAAAATAACTTTTTCGCCTTTAGCAGCCCAAGCTTCCGCATCTTCAGCGCAGAAAACGGCACGGCCGACAGCAGCCCCCGGAGATGCCGGAAGACCGGTAGCAATAACTTTCTTTTCCGCTTTCGGATCAAGCATCGGGTGTAACAATTGATCCAATTGATCAGCACCAACGCGCATAATCGCCTCTTCTTTGGTAATCAAGCCTTCATCATACATTTCAACAGCCATACGAACAGCAGCTGCAGCCGTTCTCTTACCGTTACGGCATTGAAGCATCCACAACTTGCCATGTTCAATGGTAAATTCCATATCCTGCATATCTTTGTAGTGCGATTCCAAAGCGTTGCGAACATCAACCAACTGTTTATACAGATGCGGCCACAATTCTTCCAGCGAATTGCCTTGTCCTTTTGAAGCCATCGGCTGCGGTGTACGAATACCGGCCACAACGTCTTCACCTTGTGCATTAACCAAAAATTCACCGTAGTAAACATTTTCACCGGTTGCCGGATCGCGTGAGAAGCAAACACCGGTTGCCGAATCGTCACCGGCATTACCGAAGACCATGGTTTGAACGTTAACGGCCGTACCCCAGTCACCCGGAATATTGTTCAGTTTACGATAAATGATGGCGCGTTCAACCATCCATGAACCGAACACGGCACCGATACCGAGCCATAATTGTTCCCATGGATCCTGCGGAACGACTTTGCCCAATCTCTGACCGATTTCTTTATATTGTTTAACCAATTCCTTCAAGTCTTCAGCCGTCATATCCGTATCAGATGTGTAGCCTTTGGATTTTTTCATAGCTTCCAAAGCGCCTTCATATTCATCTAAGTCAGCGCCGAGAACAACGTCAGAAAACATCTGCAAGAAACGACGATAAGAATCGTATGCGAATCTTTCATTACCGGAAGTTTGAGCCAAACCTTTAACACTCTCGTCATTTAAGCCGAGGTTCAAAACCGTATCCATCATGCCCGGCATGGAGATACGTGCGCCCGAACGAACAGAAAATAACAGCGGATTAGAAGAATCGCCGAATTTTTTGCCCATAATGGCTTCAACGCCGGCAACAGCCGCTCTTACCTGATCTTTCAAATCAGACGGATAAGTTTTGTTGTTGGCATAGTAATATGTACAAACTTCTGTTGTAACCGTAAATCCCGGAGGAACAGGCAAACCGACTTTATTCATTTCAGCAAGGTTAGCACCTTTTCCGCCAAGGAGATTACGCATGTTGGCATCGCCTTCGGCTTTGCCGTTTCCAAATGTATATACCCATTTACTCATGGTCAATTAAGCTCCTATTAGCTATTTGTTAAAACAAAACTATGGTTCACCAAAGAACCACAATTAAAATCAAAAAAGAATTTTAATTCGCTCTAAATTTATATCACAAAAGTTTTTTGTTCAAGCAAAATGTTGCATTGAAAGAAAAAAACTTCCATAAAAAAAGCCGACCTGATCGGCCGGCTCTTGTCCAAAGCAAAAAAGGCTCTTATTTTGCCAACATATCCGTCAGTTTTTTATTTGCCTCTTCCATGCTGCAGTTATTGCAAACAGAAATTTCGCTTGCTAAGCGTTCAACGGCATGTTCGTAAATTTGACGTTCACTGTACGACTGATCGGCAATATTGTCATTACGATACAAATCGCGGATAACTTCGGCAATGGCAACCGGATTGCCGGAGTTGATTTTATTTTCATATTCCTGCGCACGACGTGACCACATAACCTTTTTGATTTTAGCTTTGCCTTGCAAAGTCGTCAAAGCCTCATTAATTGTTTTTTCATCTGAAATTTTGCGCAAGCCGACATGCTGAATTTTCGCTGTCGGAATTCTGAGTGTCATTTTATCTTTATCAAAATTAACCACCAAAAGTTCCAGTTCCGAACCGGCAATATTCTGTTTGGTAATATCCGAAACTTTACCGACTCCATGCGTCGGATAAACAACATATTCACCGGTATTAAACGAAATTGACGGTAATTTTTTCAAGCTCATTATTTAACTCCTCTAAAATTTTACTTCCGCACATTTTTTTGCGCGCCGAGTGTAAATATATCACATTTTTACCCTCGAATCCAGATAAAAATTTAAAAAAATTTATTTTTTTTCACGGCACAGCGCATCTGTATCTATAAAAAATATTGTCATTCCTGCACTTGCACGTCGTGTCCGTGCGTCTTTTTTTATTGTCATCGCTCAAGGTGCGCTGTGCGTCACCTTGTCCAGCGATCTCATCTTTGCGTAGCGCTGTATCATGAAAAAACAAAGTCATTCCTGCACTTGCACGCCGCGCTCGGAAAATCTGCAGATAACCAATCCTTGCCGGATTATCTCGGCATCGGCGGAAATCCCTTTATCTGGCGCAAGCCTTCGCTCAAGGCCATCGCCGCCGAAACCGCCATATTAATCGAGCGCGCATTCGGATTCATCGGAATGAGTAGCCGTGCATCTGCTTTTTGATGCACATTTTCCGGCACACCGGCACTTTCACGCCCCATCAGAATAATGTCATTCGGCTTAAATTCAAAATCTAAAAAAGACTGTGCACCGTGCGTTGTCATCAAAACAATACGTCCGTATTCATCAGGATTTTGCGCGCGATAACGCAAAAAATCCATCCACGAATCATGCCGTTTCAGACGCACAAAGTCCAAATAATCCATACCGGCACGGCGCATGGCTTTTTCATTAAACAAAAAGCCGCATGGTTCAATAATATCCACCGCTACATCCAAGCACGCCGCCAAACGCAGCAGCGTACCTGTATTTTGCGGAATATCCGGTTCATATAAAGCTAAACGCATATCTATTTTTGAGCTTGTTCTTGAGCTTCTTTGGCTTTTTTCGCCTGATACAGCGCGACAAAATCAATCGGGCTGATCAGCATCGGAGGCAAGCCGGCTGCAGACAAACTATTGCCGACAATACTGCGGACAAATGGGAACAAAAGGCGCGGCAATTCAATATATAAAACCGGTTCCAGTTGTTCTTCGGGAACTTCAATTTCCGCATTAGCGGCATACGACAAATCAATAATAAACAATTTCTTTTCGCCGACCAAAGCATCCATTTTGGCATTCAAAACAACCTCATAAGAGCCGTCGCCAATCTCACGATGGTGAATATTAATATCCACATGAACATCCGATGCCTGTTTCATTTCAGCAAAAATTTCCGGCGCAAGCGGAAGTTCGATTGACATATCTTTGATATATTGACTGCGGATAATCAGCGCAGATTGTTTAGCATTAATACGATTTGTTTCCATTTTTATCTCCTTATTAAACAAATTTGTTATAGTGATAATATGTTTTTTGCCAATCGTCAAATAATTTATGTTGATTAAAAATGAAATTGTTATTATATATAGAATGATTGTGAAAGAATAGAGAAAGGGAAATTCGTTGGTGGATATCGTTTTTTTAGCTGTTGTTGCCGTGTTATTGCTAACTCGGCTGTATAGTGTTTTCGGTTCTCATGCCGAAGACAGAAAGATAAAGGTTATTGTCAAGCCTATTGATGCACAAACCGAGCAGAGAATTATGGAAGACATCCGTAAAACGGTGGAAGAGCATCAACGCACAGAAACGGCAAACGAGCCGAATTTATCTGCTCTTGATCGGCAGTTGTTGCAAATTCCGAATTTCAACAAAAATGCTTTTATGAACGGTGCCCGCGGCGCGTTTGAACTGATTGTACGCGCTTTCTATTCTGACAGCATGGATACGGTGAAAAACTTAATCAGCCGCAAGGTTTATGATGCCTTTAAGGCTGTCATTGCCGAACGAAAAGAGCAAAATCTTTCCTCGGAAGTTGATTTCATCTGTTTTGATAAAAGTGAAATCAAAAACGTTAAGATTTTAAAAAACTCGGTTAAAATCGCGGTCGAATTTGTAACTGAGCAGGTCAATATTTTGAAAAAAGCCGACGGCGAAGTGATCGAAGGCGATGAAAATTTTATTCAAAAAATTACCGATATATGGACTTTTGAAAGAAATATCAATGCAAAAAACGAATGGCTTCTGGTGTCAACCAAAAAGAGTGTCTGATTTTTTATGGATAGCTGTACTGGCGTTATTTTTAAACGGTTGTTCCGCTGAAAAAAAGACGGAAATTTCACCGCAAACTTCGGGACATATTAAGCTGATACAAACCGATTTTCGCCAGTTACCCGGCTGGCAAAAGGAAAATTTTTCCGAGGTTATTCCCGTCTTTCGCAAAAATTGTGCGGCCGTTTTGCAAAACAAAAAAGAATATCTCTACAATGCGCAAATTAAAATAAAAACAGCGGACATGCAGCAACTTTGCCATCAGTTTACGCAAGAGCGCATTCAAAACGCCGCGCAAATGAAAAAGTTTCTGGAAACACAAACCACGCCGTATGCCATAACCGATAACGGCAATGCCGACGGCAAATTCACCTCTTATTACGAGGCGGAGATTCGGGCTTCCGCCACACAAACCGATCGCTACAAGTACCCGATTTACGGCAAACCGACAGATTTAATCGAAACGAATCCGCATGATTTTGATGATTCTTTGCCGAGCGTGCGTTTGGTCGGCCGTGTTGAAAACGGACGTTTTGTTCCTTACTATGACCGTCGCCACATTGAAAAAAATACGATGAACGCTCCGGTTCTTATGTGGGGTGATGATTTGGTTGATATTCATTTTATGCAAATTCAAGGCTCTGCGGTAGCCAAAATGACCGACGGTTCGGAAGTCCGCATCGGTTTTGCCGACAGCAACGGACGCAAATTTAAGGGAATCGGCAGCATTTTGTTGGCTGAAGGTGTGATTGAGCCCAAGGACTCATCCATGCCGAAAATCCGCGAATGGTTACGCAAAAATCCGCACAAAGCGGCTGATTTAATGGCTCGCAACGAACGTTTTATTTTTCAGCGCATTCATAATGCCGACGGCCCTTTGGGGGCTATGGGAATTCCGCTGGTCGCCGGCCGCAGTTTAGCGGTTGATCATTCTTTCATACCTCTCGGCGCGGTTATGTGGCTGGCAACCCAAAATCCGGATCACGAACCAATTGAAAAAGTTGTTTTCGCTCAAGATATCGGCAGTGCTATCAAGGGCATTGTGCGCGGCGACTATTTTTGGGGACACGGCGAAGAGGCGCTGTATCATGCCGGCCGCATGAATTCCGTCGGCAAATATTATCTTCTGGCTCCGAAACATGCATCTGTCAAGGCGCCGTAAATGCCGATTTCCCCTGACGATCAAAATTTCTGGCTGGAAAGTGTTAAAGATGTTACGCGGCAAGAGAAAAAAGCCCCCGTTGAGCAGCTTAATCCGAGCAAAGCCAAAATCACCATACATGAAAAGCGTCAATATGCCGTCAAGCAAGAATTTTCGAGTTATTCAAAGGCTTTGGAAGATGCCGAATTCGGCGGTATAGATAAAGCCACCCTCAAGCGTTTCAAAAAAGAAGAATTTCCGATCGAAGCCGTATTGGATCTGCATGGCAAAACCGAAAATCAAGCATTTGATCTGGTGGAAGATTTTATTGTGCAAAATTACAATCTGGGGCGTCGCTGTGTCATCATTATCACTGGCAAGGGCTTAAGTGTTCATGAAAATGATGATCTTTTTGCCGCCAAGGGCATTTTAAAAAAGCAAGTTCCGACATGGTTGAACATGGCTCGTTTGCGCGGCATGATTTTAGTCTATAAACACCCTTCCGCACGATTGGGCGGCAGCGGCGCGTTATATATCCTATTGCGTCGTCAGCGCAAGGCTTAATCGTTAAAAAATCCTTAAGAAATTCTTTAACATTTTTAACATTTTTTGCGACATAGACACTTGATTTTTGTCGCATTTCATGGTATTAAATAAAAAGGTTCGTGAATTATTAATTAACATTATAAAATTATGAAAAAGATTTTATTAACGGTGCTTCTGCTGTCGCTTTGCGGTGGTATGTGGCTCCGAGCGGCGAGTGAAGCAAACCAAGAGAACATTAATAATTCTGTTATTGTTAAAGACAGTATGAATCACGACAGTGTTCTCGCTTCCGCCGAAAAAGTATTCAGAGGCGCAATGAATATGTGTCTCTATTACTTCGCCCAATACGAGGCTTTTCGCCTTTGGGCGTATGACGACGGAAAGGGCAACTGGACCATCGGTGTTGGTAACACCCGGCATCCGGATGGACGGCCGATCCGCAGAGGTGATCGTATCACCAAGGATCAGGCTGTTGCCTATTTTGAGGATTACCAGCTCAAAAAGAGCTGGCCCGAAATAGGACGCCTGCTCCACGTGGGCAAAATGACAGCTTCGGATTTTGTGGCTGTTTCCTGTATCATGTGGAACTGCGGCCCTGGCGTTCTCGCCCAAAACGGCGGCGAGCTGGCCAAAGCGCTCAATGCTTTTTTCGATAATCGAAAGAGCGTTGCCGCACGCAATGCCGTGCAAGCGCTGTTTGGCAAGCGCGTGTATGCCAAAAACCGAAAAACCGGTAAATTGGAGTATATGCGTGGGCTGGATCGTCGTCGCAACCTCGAGATGATGGTTCTGCTCGGCGAGGTGCGCATCGGTATGGAGCCGAACACAACCAACGATCCCTGTTACATTTGCTTAACGGAGATCAAGGAGGGCGTTTTCAATTCAGTGCCGATGGACTACGCTAGGTCGTATGATGCCAATAGTGGCATTTATACGGCAGCGTCGGACAGTGTCAATTTCATCAATAATTATTCTCAAGGAATAACTTTTGGTGAAAGATTGTCACGAGCTGAAAACCAACCGGCTCAGTCACGCCGACCGTAGCCGCGCAAGCGCCGTTAAATAACAAAAAAAGAGGCTTGTCATTACTGACAGGCCTCTTTTTTTATACGCTGATTCTATATATGAATAATTCCGCGCAGCAATGCATAAAGTGCAAACAAGGCCATCAAAACAATCGCCCACATCAAGATCAATTCATGTTTCGTGAACGGATCTTCTTGCGGCGCATTTTGCTTACGCGCCCAAATAAAGAACGGAATCCCGACCGCCATGAAAATAACCGCTGTCAGCAGGTAATTCAAACCGGCCGCATAAATCAGCCACAAAGCATACAGCGTTCCCATAATACCTGAAAACAGGGCTTCCGAACGGCGGATATAAATTTTCGGATACTCATGATCTTCGCATATTTTCCACAAATACGCACAGCACGAAAAATATGCCGGCAGCACCATTACGCTGGTAATGCTGAGCATACTGTTCCACGCATTAGAAGAAAAATAAACAATAATCATAAAGGCCTGCATCAAAATACTGGTCACCCACAGAGAAACACTCGGCGCCGCATATTTATTTTCACGCTTAAACTCCTGCGGAAAGGTTCCGTTTTCGGCAGCAGCTTGCGGAATCTGCGCTGTCACGACTGTCCACGCCAACCAGCTGGTCAAAACGGATATAAGCAATCCGATGTTCATAAGCCAAGCACCCCATTTACCGACCAAAACTTCCATCACACCGGCTGTTGACGGATTGGCGATTTTTGCCAGTTGCTGCTGATCCATCACACCATACGGCAATACAGAAAGTAAAACATAGATCAGCAAACAGCCGATGAAGCCTAAAAATGTCGCTTGTCCGACACTTTTCTGCGACTTGGCGTGTTTCGACATCACAACCGCACCTTCAATACCGATAAACGACCACAACGTCACAAGCATGGTGCTTTTAATCTGATCCGGCAGGCTTCCCAAATTATCGACAGCCTTTTCGCCCCAAAAATCAAATTCAAAGCGCGAAAATTTAAACATAATCATCGTCACCAAAATAAACAAAACCAACGGCACAATTTTAGTGATTGTACCGATCAAGTTAATAAAGCTGGCTTGTTTAATACCGCGCAGCACCAAAAAATTAAAGCCCCAAATCAGTACGGACCCGCCTAAAATCGATTCCCACGTATTACCGCCGGCAAAATACGGCGGAAAGAAATAATTTAAGGCATCCATCGTAATCACGGCGTAACCTACGTTTCCGCAGATCTGACAAAGCCAATACGACCAACCGATTGTAAAACCGGCATATTGGCCGAATCCCTCACGGCTATACATATAAATACCGGCGGTTAAATCCGGTTTTGCCGCAGATAAAATACGAAATGTATTGGCAATAAAATAAACACCGATACCGGTAATCAGCCAAGCCAGCAAAACCGCACCGACGGAAGCGTTCGCCGCCATATTTTGCGGCAAGCTGTAAATACCGCCGCCGATCATCGAGCTGACGACAATACCGGCTAAAGCCCACACACCGAGACCGCTGTTATTTTGCACTTCGCCGGCATTTTTTTTAACAACTTCTTTCATCCATAAATCCTTTCAAAAAACGGAAGGCGGCTATCACCGACAACAGCCGCCTTTTGCTCTTATACTTTTGCCGGTTCGGCGGTTTCAAAGTTTAAAAAACCCAAACATGTCAAGCAATAACCGAACTGTTGTGTAATGTTCAGATAATTGTGGAACAACTGAAACTCGCTGTGTTTTTCGACACCGCGCAATTCCAATTCATGTTTCAGCGAGCGATTAAGCCACATTTCGGCATGTCCGCGGGCAATTTCATCATTGATGTGTGTATCAAAATATTCAACATATTCTGCCGCCCAACCACCGATCAACTCACCATTTTTGTCTTTACCCCAGCAAATGCCGACACCGGTAGCAATGGCCTTATGATTATCGCGCGAGGCACCGTTTCCGGCCATAATAACCTCAAGAACCGCCCCGTGTTTAAACTGATCAACTACTTTATCAACCGGATAGATATGGCCGTAAACCTCTTTCGGCAAAACCGACGTATACGGCACCACATTAAAATTCTCAATTTTTGCTTCCATCAAGGCCGAATCGTAACAAAATGTTTCAAACGGCTGCGGCGGAATACCTTCGTTTGATTGACCGGCACCATTGGTAATAAAAGCTAAAGTCGGATATCTGACTCCATATGTCATCTTTTTTCTCCTTTTCATAAAGTTAATTTCCGGTTATGACATAATATTTGTTATCCGCCTTTCAATAAAACCAAAGGTTATGTTTTTAATCTTTTCTGCTTATAAAAAAATCCTCCTTGCCGGAGGATTCAAAAATCAGATTTCTTCATCTTGCGGTTTAGACAAGTCCGCCACCACTTTCGGATCACTCATAAGCCGTTCAATGCGTTCAACTTCATCAAGCGTATCATCAATTCTAAAATTAATTTCCGGTGTAAAGCGCAGTTTGAGCTTATCGGCAACCAGTTTTTTAAAGAGCCATTTTTCCGCGCTCATCTGCTCCAGAACAATGCCCTGATTTTTATTATTTAAGGTCGTCAGGTAAACCGTGGCATATTTCAAATCCGGCGACATAACCACCTGTGTAATGGTGATAAAAGCCTCAGCAATTTCCGGCGAGCGCACATCACCTTGCTCGATTGCCGAAGCGATAACCTTGCGCACTTCCTGACCGACACGAAGCTGCCGCTGCGATAATTTCTGAACCATTATTCTCTCCTCCACTAAAGGGTTTTGGCAATTTCTTCCACTTCATAACATTCGATATTATCATTCACCTGAATGTCATTATAGTTTTCAAAGCTCATGCCGCACTCATAACCTTCTTTAACTTCTTTAACATCATCTTTATAACGTTTCAGCTGACCGAGATTGCCGTCATGAATAACCACGTTATCTCTGAGCAATCTGACTTTCGCCCCGCGTTTCACCATACCTTCGGTAACCATACAACCGGCCACTTTACCCACACCCGTAATATTGAACACATTGCGAATCTGCGCATAGCCGAGAATTTTCTCGCGCAATTCCGGCGTCAGCATACCTTCCAAGGCTTTTTTAACATCATCAACGGCATCATAGATAATCGAATAATAACGAATATCAACACCATCACGATGCGCCATATCGCGGGCTTGCGTATTGGCGCGAACATTAAAGCCGACCACAAACGCATCGGAAGCTTTTGCCAATGTCACATCTGATTCGGAAATTCCGCCGACAGCCGAATGCAGAATCTGCACGCTGACTTCATCATTGGAAAGCTTTTTAAGTGATCCTTCCAACGCCTCGATAGAACCTTGAACATCGGCTTTAATAATAACCGACAAATGTTTTGACTCGCCGGACTTAATTTTATCCATCATCTGTTCCATCGCCGATTTAGCGCTCTTCACCAATTTCGCTTCACGTTCTTTGCGAATGCGGTAACCGGTTACTTCACGCGCTTGAGCTTCATCTTTGGCAATGACAAACACATCACCGGCCATTGGGGTTCCCTGCAGACCGACCACTTCAACCGGACACGCCGGTCCGGCTTCCTGAACTTTTTTACCGAGCTCGTTAAACATGGCGCGAACACGCCCCCATTCTTTACCGGCAATAAGAATATCACCTATTCTCAATGTACCGCGCTGAACCAAAACAGTCGCCACCGAACCACGGCCTTTTTCCATTTTTGCTTCAACAACTGTTCCCTCGGCGCTGCGATTCGGATTAGCTTTCAGATCAAGCATTTCCGCCTGCAACAAAATCGCATCAACCAATTTATCAATGTTCATGCGTTTTTTAGCCGAAATTTCGGCGCACAAAGACTCTCCGCCCATTTCTTCAACACCGATCCCGTATTGCAGCAATTCGGTTTTAATATGCATCGGATCCGCCCCCGGCAAATCAATTTTATTAATCGCCACCACAATCGGAACTTCGGCAGCCTGTGCATGACGAATAGCCTCCACGGTTTGCGGCATCACACCATCATTTGCGGCCACCACCAACACCACAATATCCGTCACTTTTGCACCGCGCGCACGCATTTCCGAAAAGGCCTCGTGTCCCGGCGTATCAATGAAGGTAATTTTCTGCCCGTTATTGACGGTTATTTGATAAGCACCGATGTGCTG